>NZ_JAZGQA010000424.1:0-981 GCF_048593855.1 Yersinia sp. 2542 StPb PI | reverse complement strand
TGTGCCCAGGTGCACACAACTATTTAATCGGTGTTTTATGAAATAATGGGTGAGCTATAATGCGGTGTAAAATTCCTAAAACTGATTTATTAGTGACATTTGAAGCTGTTGCTCAATATGAAAGCTACACGCGAGCGGCAGAAAAGTTAGCGTTAACCCAAAGTGCTGTTTTCCGTCAAATTACAGCATTGGAGGAGCTACTTAATGTGTCATTATTCCACCATGTCCGTAAGCGAATTTTCCTCAATGATGCGGGTCGTTATTATCTTGGTTTAGTCAGAGATACATTGGAGCAACTGGAAAGAGATACGCAAAGCATTATGTCTTACCAGTCAACTCAGCAAGTGTTGGAGCTGGCGGTTACACCAACATTTAGCACACATTGGCTCATTCCAAATCTCAGTGACTTTCATGAGAAGCATCCTGAGATTGTCCTCAATTTAGTGGCGCTGACTACGCCTGCTGATTTTCTAAATTTGAAATACGATGCGGCAATTATGCGTGAGGATTTCTGTAGCCCGTGGGCTGAAAATGAGCACTTGTTTGAAGAAGAGCTAGTGCCTGTCTGCAGCCGGATGTTGTGGCAGGATGAGAAAAAAGTGATGCTTGCAGAGCAGTTGATGGATGAACTTACGTTGCTTCATCAAACAACTCGTTTAGATTCGTGGCATGACTGGTTTACATTATCAGGCGTTAATAGCCCTAAAGTACGAATGGGGCCGCGTTTTGATCTTTTATCGATGTTGATTTCTGCTGTGCGCTCCAATCTTGGCATGGCGTTATTGCCCCGATTTGCTATTCACAAGGATTTGGAAAATGGTGATATGGTCATTCCATGTGATTTACCCATGAGCACGGGAAACCACTTTGTACTGACCTACAAAGAAGGTAAAAGAGGGTTGAGAAGCTTGCAAAAATTAAGTCGTTGGCTCCATGATAAATCTAAAGAGGAAGAGCTAAAAAGAGCATGGGTTAATTAAT
>NZ_JAZGQA010000423.1:0-999 GCF_048593855.1 Yersinia sp. 2542 StPb PI | reverse complement strand
CCCATCACAGTTCTTAAATATATAAACGTGAGCATAGAGCATGACTAATTGTTATTAGATCAATAACTGTCATTCCATTTCACTGCGTTCAGAAGAAAGTGAACGAAATACCTGCGGTGTCACATTATAGGTCTGGCGGAACACCTTGCAAAAATAGCTGGTTTGGGAAAATCCAAGATTTTTGGCAATGCTGGCAATGCTCCAATCACTGTGCTGCAACATCTCTCTGGCATTGGCCATGCGTTGTTGGTTGACCCAGGCATTGAAGCCGATCCCCTGATATTTTTTAAATAATTTACTGAAATAGTAAGGGCTGAGATACACCTTGCCAGCCACTTCTTCCAACCGCAGCTCTTCTGACAAATGCGTGTCTATATAGCGTAGTGCTTTCTTCATTTTGCTGTCATGCGGGTGGACCGGCCGTACCCTGCCCGGCTCTTTGCTCCCCATATTGTCATTGATTACAACGAAATTGAGGTGTTTTTTCAGGCAGTTCTCAACAATCAGCTTCAGCAAATCAGCCGAGGCTATTACCCGAGAAAAATCCATTATCGGTACATTATGGAACTCATCCATTAGCGCCGGATTCTGCTGCCAGTTATTATCGACATTCAGAATATCAATAAGGTAAACATCTGCATGCAGCCGGACCTGCCCACATAACACAAAACCCACCAGATGGCCGGCAATCACCAAAGGAATAGAAAAATCAGTTAATCCGGCATGGCAGCGGTAGATGCAGGGCTCATTGGATTTGGACGCTTCAAGGCCACCACAACGATCACTCATCCGACAACGCAGATGGTTAACCGGATCTTGACGCATTAATTGACAAAATGGAGTGAAATTAAACAGGTCAGAGATTTCCTCACCGTGAATATTCACCACCACCACCGCCAATCCGGTAGCTTGGGCAAAATCCTGGGCGATTTTATTTATGAGCTCTGAGTTAAGAGAACTGGCAGAAATCATGATAAAACCTCTCAGTTAATTTATTGT
>NZ_JAZGQA010000422.1:0-1004 GCF_048593855.1 Yersinia sp. 2542 StPb PI | reverse complement strand
ACAAAAAACCGCATCAATACAAATGCAATAGAACCAATTAAACCAATAAAACCAAATAAAATAATTGTCAATAAACCTTTTCTACTATTTTGAAGTATTGGTTCAGATGGGACACTCTGCTGTAGAGGATCCGATGGCTCCTGCAAGTAATTAAATGTCGGGACATCTATAACAACAGGTTGTAATGCAGTTATTTTATTCAGGTAGAGCTTTTTATTCAATAAATCAGCATTAACACTTGTGAGATCAGTTATAGACCTCTCAATTTCTAACTGCCTATTTAATGCATCATAACCCATGGATATTGGATAATTATTACTACTAGCAGAAATATCAAATGCACCAATAGCTGGCTTCTGCAAACCAGCCGCTTTAGCTATCGAAGCTGCGTATTCTAATCTCTGGATTCTGATTTTATGTTCATTCTCAACCTGTTGTAAAGCTAAATTATATTCTTCAGAGGCTATCTTTTTAGCTGTATCTATGGTGAATTTAATTTGGTCATTAACATCATCATTAACTTTCCTGTTAATATAATTAACATAACCTGAGAAAATATCATTTAAACCATATTCTAAATTAGAACTATAAGTAAGAATGTAATTATCCCTAACACCACTATCCGATTTTATATTCTGGCCTTTAACCCCAGCAAAATTATTAGCGTTAATTTTCTCTTCCGACATATATTTACTCAACATATCTTTAGAAGAGTAGTATGTCCTGAAATCCATGAACAGGTCATCTGCGGTAATATTCAAATCAATATTAAGCACTGATAATGATGACTCAACAGATTCAAGCGGTTGTATCTTACCATCAGAAGTAACTGATACTATTGCATAACTAGTCCATTCTTTTGGAGAAAAAAATGCAATCCCTCCTCCCACAAGAATAAATATAGCGAATACGATAACGATCAACTTGGATGATCTAAATATTATTGAAATTATCACTATAAGGTCTACTTCTTCTTTATTTGAAGGCAATATATACTTTCCAAA
>NZ_JAZGQA010000421.1:0-1031 GCF_048593855.1 Yersinia sp. 2542 StPb PI | reverse complement strand
TGACAAACAGAGAAAAGAACTATTCCTATCCAATGCCAAACAACCTCATAACTTTTATGATTCACGTAAGTACCTCTATATTCATAGAGAAGATCTTGTTGAATATCCTGCCGATGAACTGTTAACCATAGGATACTCAGGGAAACAGGCTGAAACCGTGATACTTAAAAAGTCGGACAAATATTTCACGGGTAAACACAGACTAAGAAATGGCGTTATCACCGAGCCTGGCGGCGGTGATAAAACCATTATCGGTGGTAAAAAAAATGATAACCTTGCTGGTGCCGATGGTAATGATTACATAGAGGGTAAAGAGGGTAATGACGCGCTGTTTGGCTGGGAGGGTCATGATACATTAATTGGAGGTAACGGTGATGACGGCTTATATGGCGGTGCCGGCAGCGATATCCTGGTGGGTGGAGAAGGTAATGACAGCTTAAATGGTGATTTAAATTACCATGATGTTAGCCAACTTGAGTCAGAACAAAGAGCGCAATCCCGCCGTGCGCTCGGAGATGATCAACTCTATGGTGGCAAGGGGAACGATCGCCTTCAAGGTGGTAAGGGAAATGACTATTTAGCCGGTGGCGAGGGAAATGACCTCTATGTTTTCGCCGCTAACGACGGTATAAATATGATAGTAGAATATGCAGGTGAAGAAGATACTATCGCTTTGATGGATCATAAATTTGAAGAGTTAAAGTTCAATCGTTATGGTGATCACTTAGTCATCAGCAGCCGCAATGAGGGTGATGACCTTACTATCGTCGTTCGTAACCAATTTACTCCTGATGGCTATAAAGTAAAATATTTGCATACAAAATCAAATGCCATGCTTATGCAAAATAACTCAGCGGAAATACTTCACAATCTAGTGATCAATAATCCTGAAACGTATAATGAAAAATTAAGCCAACTGAATAATGACTTGGCTGTAGATTTTCGTACTCATATCAGTTTTAAATTATCTGAGATATTTAACAGAAACATGCCTGATAGTGAAAAATTATATAATACAACCCTCAGCCAAG
>NZ_JAZGQA010000420.1:0-1036 GCF_048593855.1 Yersinia sp. 2542 StPb PI | reverse complement strand
TAAAAAATTGATAGATTAGAAGAAAATAGAGATAAGATACTTCTAGTGATCGGAGGATTTCTATCCCCTAGGGAATGGGTTGAAACACTCAGTCAGGTTACTGGAAGGAAAGCCGTTTACAATGTCTGCAATATTGAAGTGTCACTTTACTAATCGTTTAGTTTCTCTGTGGTAGCATTAGCGTGGAGCTGTATCTTGTATTGATACAGTAACCAAGATGTTAAATCTAACGAAAGGACTTGATATGAAGATTTCCATTATTTCTGCATTTTGTGCTCTGGCTAGCTTCAGCTTTGCTGCAAACGCCGCTACTCCAGTTAATATCGCAGTGTACGCTACAGAAAAATCTAACGGCTCGATGTCCGTTGGTGGCAAAAATGCCTACACGAAAACCTTTGATATTGTAGTCGCGAATATATCCGATAAGGACATTGATTTGTCTAAATTTTGTCTGAAAGCATACTCTCCAGACAACAAGGAATTCACACCTGATACCATTGATGAAGTCCTGACTAAAGGCACTTTGAAAGAGGGGACATCCGTCAAGAGTTTTGCTATGTTTGCCTCTGAAAATGACGCAGTTTATAAAGCGGCTCTGATTAAAATTTCTGACAACTGTAAGTAATCAGATAAAGCAGCCTTTGGGCTGTTTTTTTTAGTTAGTTTTTCAGATCATCTCTGCACTTCTCGGTATTGACCAGCACCAGATTGATGGCTCGGAGTTGTTCCAGAGCACAAGCCTGAACACGGCGTTTCGGCATGCGTTTGTTATCAATGAGGCATGCTAGCTTGTCAACGGACTGATATTGCAGACCATATTTAAAAGCCCAGAGGGAGCTAAGCTACAAAATGCGATATTTGTTTTTTTGACCGGCCTCTGAGTAAAAATCACTCATATATGAAATGGTTGCAATAATTGTTTACTACTGATGGTTGGGGGTTCCGTGCACATTCCCCCGAAAAGTGTCACCTGACGCCTGAAAACAATAATTATCAATGTGTTAACTTTATAAAATAGCTACAAAACCTTAATTAT
>NZ_JAZGQA010000041.1:0-27881 GCF_048593855.1 Yersinia sp. 2542 StPb PI | reverse complement strand
ATGTTAGAACATTGTTATTTAGTCATTCCTATTCACCAGGTTAAAATCTATTTCCCTGAAAAGGTAAAGTAACAATTTACTCTACCAGAGTCATAAACGTCAGGGGACAATTAATGAGCCATTAACCAGAATGGATCACGAAATTTCCTCACCCAGTGTCAGATGAGGAAATCCATATTGCTTTATAAATTAACTTTCTCATCCTCTAACTTACAGGTATTACAAGGTAGATTTTTGCCAATGAGGAAGCGATAAACTGCGGCCCCGAGGCAAGCACCAATAATCGGCGCCACAATCGGAATAATGAAATAAGGGATATCACGGCCGCCGGTCATTGAGATTTTTCCCCAACCAGCAAAGAAGGTAAATAATTTAGGACCAAAATCACGTGCTGGATTCATGGCAAAACCAGTTAATGGAGCGGTAGAAGCCCCAATAACCGCCACCAGAATACCGATCAATAGTGGACCTAATGCACCGCGTGGCACACCGTTACCATCATCAGTTAGTGCCATAATCAGCCCCATAAGAATCGAGGTGATAATAATTTCAACAAATGCAGCCTGCCATACGCTGATTGCCGGTGATGGGAAGGTGCTGAAGATACTGGCTAATTGCAGACTTTCCATGCTGCCACGCACCATCTGGTGTGCGGCTTCGAAATCAGTAAATAAATTATGATAGAGCATATAGGCCAGTGCCGCGCCACCAAAAGCACCGGCAACTTGAGCAATGCTGTACGGGATGACTTTCCGTGCGGGGAAACAGGCAAATAGCCATAATGCGATAGTAATGGCCGGGTTGAGGTGAGCACCGGAAATTCCTGCCGTCAGGTAGACCGCCAGTGAAATACCCAGCCCCCACACGATACAGATTTCCCACAAACCAAAACTGGCACCTGCTACTTTCAATGCAGCTAAACAACTAATACCAAAAAACAAAAACAGCCCGGTACCGAGAAATTCCGCAATACACTGCGCTTTTAGTGAGTCGTTCATAGGGTTACCCTGCTTGTTATTAAATTAATACGTTATATACCCTAAATAATTCAAGTTTCAGGAAGGCGGCAACTGAGTAAATCCCCAGGAGCTTACATCAGTAAGTGACTGGGGTGAGCGAAGGCAGCCAACGCACATGCAGCTCGAAGTATGACGGGTATGGAAATGCACGGCCCATGACCTAGCCACTATAAAGAGAGCAAAAATGAAAGTGTTGTCGTGATGTGCCATTAATTAAATAAAAAATAGACCTTGAATAACAAATTATTGTCATTTCCGTAGAAAAGTTAGCGCCAACACCGTGTTAACAGGCACTTTTATGCTTTATTCCGCTATATGACTTTCTTGCCATTTATTCTTTCCGTTATTGTTATCAAGCTCGCACTTTTGTGGCTACTCCCCCCTCAGGTGTATCATTATATTTATGCGCGCGATCACGCGAACTATTTAATCGGGCAGGCGCGCAATTAGCAAATTTAATAGCTACTGTCACCTAATAAATTGTAATTCTGAATATGTAATAGCCAGTTATTATCACCCAACATCAACGAAATAACGTTTTAAAACATAATATTAAGTTATAGCCATGACAATAATTTGTTATTTCCTCACTAACCATTCCCGTCAGTAAATTCAATACAGCCATTCTTTTTCATTGCTTGTTTGTATATTCGTTCTCAGCACGAACCTGACAACTTTATTTTTAAACTTACCGAATTTGTTTTTTTAAATTTACTGAATGGCCCCAACACGACAATTTTTATTTTAGAACCTGAAGCGCGTTTGAAACCGTAATAGCTGTATTTCCAACGCACAAACATCAGGTCCCTGACATCCCCGTCGAGGTATTTATGCAACAAGAAGCACTAGGAATGGTGGAAACCAAAGGGTTGACTGCGGCCATTGAGGCTGCGGACACCATGGTGAAATCGGCCAATGTGACATTAGTCGGCTATGAAAAAATTGGCTCTGGTCTGGTCACCGTCATCGTACGTGGTGATGTGGGCGCAGTTAAAGCAGCCACTGATGCCGGTGCAAGTGCGGCTGCGAAAGTGGGTGAAGTGAAATCGACCCATGTCATCCCACGGCCACACACCGATGTCGAGAAGTTCTTGCCAAAGGGAAATAGCTAATGAAAAGCAATGACCTGGTCGACCAAATCATGGCGCAGGTGATAGCAAAAGTCAGCGAACACGCTCCGGCGTCTTCTAAACAACCCTCCTATAAACAACGAGATACGGCTATGGCTGAGAAGACTTGCAGTTTAACGGAATTTGTTGGTACCGCGATCGGTGACACGGTCGGACTGGTGATCGCCAACGTCGACAGCGCCCTACTGGACGCAATGAAGCTGGAAAAACGCTATCGCTCCATCGGTATTTTGGGCGCACGTACCGGCGCAGGCCCGCACATCATGGCGGCCGATGAAGCTGTCAAAGCCACCAATACTGAAGTGGTCAGTATTGAGTTACCCCGCGATACCAAGGGCGGTGCCGGTCATGGCTCGCTGATCATCTTCGGTGGTGATGATGTTTCTGATGTGAAACGTGCCGTCGAAGTGGCGCTGAAAGAGCTGGATCGGACCTTCGGCGATGTTTACGCCAATGAAGCCGGTCACATTGAATTGCAGTACAGCGCACGTGCCAGCCACGCATTGGAAAAAGCATTTGGCGCGCCATTGGGCCGTTCTTGCGGTGTGATAGTCGGTGCACCGGCGTCGATTGGTGTTTTGATGGCGGATACCGCCGTGAAATCTGCCAACGTTGACGTGGTGGCTTACAGCTCCCCCGCACATGGCACCAGCTTCAGTAACGAAGTGATTCTGGTTATCTCCGGTGATTCTGGCGCAGTTCGTCAGGCAGTAATTTCTGCCCGTGAGATTGGCAAAACGGTATTAGCGACCTTGGGTTCTGAACCGAAAAACGACCGCCCTTCTTATATCTGACGCCACAGTGAGGCTGTTTCATGAAATCGAAAAGATTTGAAGCGTTGGCGAAACGCCCGGTTAATCAGGACGGCTTTGTCAAAGAGTGGATCGAGGAAGGCTTTATTGCCATGGAAAGCCCGAATGATCCAAAACCTTCCATCAAGATTGTTAACGGTGTGGTGACCGAATTAGACGGTAAGCCACAAAGCAGTTTCGACCTGATAGACCACTTTATCGCCCGCTACGGTATCAATCTGGCGCATGCGGAAGAAGTGATGAAGATGGATTCCATCAAGTTGGCCAACATGCTGTGTGATCCTAACGTATCGCGCCGCACCATTGTGCCACTCACTACAGCAATGACCCCGGCCAAAATTGTCGAGGTGGTTTCTCATATGAACGTGGTGGAAATGATGATGTCGATGCAGAAAATGCGCGCACGTCGTACCCCATCACAACAGGCTCACGTCACTAACGTTAAAGATAACCCGGTGCAGATTGCCGCCGATGCCGCCGAAGGCGCATACCGTGGCTTTGATGAGCAGGAAACTACCGTGGCCGTGGCCCGTTATGCGCCATTCAATGCCATTGCGCTGTTGGTCGGTTCGCAAGTGGGTCGCCCTGGTGTGCTGACGCAATGTTCGCTGGAAGAAGCCACCGAGTTGAAGCTGGGGATGCTGGGCCATACCTGTTATGCCGAAACTATTTCGGTTTACGGTACTGAGCCGGTATTTACCGACGGTGATGACACGCCATGGTCCAAAGGCTTCCTCGCCTCGTCCTATGCATCACGCGGTTTGAAAATGCGTTTTACCTCTGGTTCAGGCTCCGAGGTGCAAATGGGTTATGCCGAAGGCAAATCCATGCTGTATCTGGAAGCTCGCTGTATCTATATCACCAAAGCTGCCGGGGTTCAGGGGCTGCAAAATGGTTCAGTGAGTTGTGTCGGCGTGCCGTCCGCGGTGCCATCAGGCATCCGGGCCATCCTGGCAGAAAACCTGATTTGCTCTGCACTGGATTTGGAATGTGCTTCCAGTAACGACCAGACCTTTACCCACTCCGATATGCGCCGTACCGCCCGTCTGCTGATGCAGTTCCTGCCGGGTACTGACTTTATCTCCTCTGGTTTTTCTGCGGTGCCTAACTACGACAACATGTTCGCCGGTTCCAACGAAGATGCCGAAGACTTTGACGATTACAACGTATTGCAGCGCGACTTGAAAGTTGATGGTGGCTTGCGTCCGGTGCTGGAAGCTGACGTGGTGGCGATTCGTAATAAAGCTGCCCGTGCGCTGCAAGCGGTATTTGCCGGTATGGGCCTGCCACCAATTACTGACGAAGAAGTGATTGCGGCGACATATGCACACGGCTCGAAAGATATGCCGGAACGTAACATCGTTGAAGACATCAAGTTCGCTCAGGAAATCATCAGCAAAAACCGTACTGGTTTGGAAGTGGTAAAAGCATTGGCTCAAGGCGGTTTCGAAGATGTAGCGCAAGACATGCTCAACATCCAGAAAGCCAAAATTGCCGGTGACTACCTGCATACCTCGGCGATCATTAAAGGTGACAACCAAGTGCTGTCAGCGGTGAATGACGTCAATGACTACGCGGGTCCAGCTACCGGTTACCGGCTGGAAGGTGCACGTTGGGAAGAGATCAAAAACATTCCAAACGCGCTTGATCCGAATGAGCTTGGTTAAGGGGTTCACGAGATGGTGGATATTAACGAAAAACTGTTACGTCAAATTATCGAAGGCGTATTGCAGGAAATGCAGGGAGACAAAAATACCGTCTCCTTTAAGCAGGATACCCAACCCGCAGCGGCTACGGCCACTGTTGCTGAAGGAAATTTCCTGACCGAAGTGGGTGAAGCCCGCCCTGGCAGCAATCAGGATGAAGTGATCATTGCCGTCGGCCCGGCATTTGGCCTGTCGCAAACGGCTAACATCGTCGGTATCCCGCACAAAAATATTCTGCGCGAACTGATTGCCGGTATTGAAGAAGAAGGCATTAAAGCACGGGTTATCCGCTGCTTTAAATCCTCCGACGTGGCGTTTGTTGCCGTCGAGGGTAACCGCCTGAGTGGTTCCGGTATCTCTATCGGCATTCAATCCAAAGGCACTACGGTGATTCATCAGCAAGGCTTACCGCCGCTCTCCAATCTGGAGTTGTTCCCGCAGGCCCCACTGTTGACGCTGGAAACTTATCGCCAAATTGGTAAAAACGCCGCGCGTTATGCCAAACGGGAATCACCACAACCGGTTCCTACCCTGAACGACCAAATGGCACGGCCAAAATATCAGGCCAAATCAGCGATTCTGCATATTAAAGAAACCAAATATGTGGTGACCGGCAAGAATCCTCAGGAACTCCGGGTGGCGCTTTAACAAAGGAAAACACAATGAATTCCGAAGCTATTGAATCCATGGTTCGCGATGTGCTGAGCAAGATGAACAGCTTGCAAGGCCAGACACCTGCGGCTGCTTGTGCGGCACCAGCAGCCAGTTCGCGCAATGATGCCAAAGTCTCTGATTATCCGTTGGCAAATAAACACCCTGATTGGGTCAAAACAGCCACAAACAAAACGCTGGATGACCTCACGCTGGCTAACGTTTTGAACGGCAGTGTTACTTCGCAAGATTTGCGGATTACACCGGAAATCCTGAGTATTCAGGCATCCATTGCCCGTGATGCGGGTCGCCCACTGTTGGCAATTAACTTCGAGCGTGCGGCCGAGCTGACCGCGGTACCGGATGACAAGGTATTGGATATCTACAACGCCCTGCGGCCATTCCGCTCCAGCAAAGAGGAGCTGAACGCTATCGCCGACGACCTGGAACAGACCTACCAAGCGACCATCTGTGCGGCATTCGTCCGTGAAGCTGCCGTTTTGTATGTCCAGCGTAAGAAGCTAAAAGGCGACGATTAACGCAGTGATATCAATCAAGGGGAAGCGTGCCATGGGGGTCGTAGCGGCGTAAGCCGCCGGAGCGCCCCTAGGTACGATAGCCCCGTTGATCACGACATCCAGTTATTAGTCATTTAAGGATCGGATATGGATTACATCGTCGGTGTGGATATTGGTAACTCATCAACAGAAGTGGCATTAGCACAATGCACGGCTGATGGTCAGTTGCACTTTATTACCAGTACCCTGACCGAAACGACGGGTATCAAAGGGACTCAACGCAATATTTTCGGCATCAACAAGGCGCTGAATATGTTGGTGGAAAAGGCCGGTATTGCGCTAAGCGATATCAGCCTGATCCGCATTAACGAGGCCACACCGGTGATCGGTGATGTGGCGATGGAGACAATTACCGAAACCATCATCACCGAATCCACCATGATCGGTCATAACCCGAAAACCCCTGGTGGACTGGGATTGGGGGTTGGGCTGACCATTACTATTGATGAGTTAGTTACCCGTGACCCTGCCCAACCTTACATTCTGGTGGTGCCATCAGCGGTGGATTTCGCCGATGTCGCGGCGGTGGTAAATGCCGCTAACGGCGCTGGCTACCGCATCACTGCGGTTATCTTGCAACGGGACGATGGCGTGCTGGTCAGTAATCGGCTGGCGTATCCGCTACCGATCGTTGATGAGGTGCTACATATCGACCGCATTCCGATGGGCATGCTGGCGGCGGTAGAAGTTGCGATGCCGGGTCAGGTGATTGAAACCCTCTCTAACCCCTATGGCATTGCCACCGTATTTGAACTGAGTGCCGAAGAAACCAAAAACATTGTGCCGGTGGCACGAGCGTTGATTGGTACCCGCTCGGCGGTGGTAGTGAAAACCCCAGAAGGGGATGTTAAAGCTCGCTCGATACCGGCCGGTCATCTGGAGTTATTTGCCGACGGTCGCACGGTGCGGGTGGATGTGGCGACCGGAAGTGAAGCCATTATGACCGCGGTTAACAGCTTTCGCCATTTGGACAATGTCAGTGGTGAAGCAGGAACCAATATCGGCGGCATGCTCGAACACGTTCGCCAAACCATGGCGGAACTGACCAATAAACCAACCAATGAGATCTTCATTCAAGACTTGCTGGCAGTAGACACTGCCGTGCCGGTCAATGTCACCGGCGGTCTGGCGGGCGAATTCTCGCTTGAACAAGCGGTGGGCATCGCCTCCATGGTGAAGTCTGATCGCCTGCAAATGGCGCATATCGCCAGAGAAATCGAAAAGACTCTGAATATTGATGTTCAGGTTGGGGGGGCGGAAGCCGAAGCGGCGATACTCGGCGCGCTGACCACACCAGGGACGCAACGGCCACTCGCCATCCTCGATTTGGGGGCGGGATCTACCGACGCCTCCATCATCAATGCTCAGGGCCAAATCGTCGCCACCCATCTGGCGGGAGCCGGCGATATGGTCACGATGATCATCGCCTCTGAATTAGATTTACAAGACCGCTATCTGGCAGAGGACATCAAAAAGTATCCGCTGGCAAAAGTGGAAAGTTTATTCCACCTGCGTCATGAAGATGGCAGCGTTCAGTTCTTCCCACAACCGCTGCCGCCAGAGGTCTTTGCCCGACTGGTGGTGGTCAAGCCGGAAGGTTTGGTGCCACTGCCGGGGGATTACGCGCTGGAAAAAGTACGCAATATCCGCCGCTCCGCTAAAGAGCGGGTGTTTGTTACCAATGCGCTTCGCGCCCTGCGTCAAGTCAGCCCGACCGGCAATATCCGCGATATCCCCTTCGTGGTGTTGGTTGGCGGCTCGTCGCTGGACTTTGAAATCCCGCAATTGGTCACCGATGCCCTCTCTCACTACAAATTGGTGGCGGGGCGCGGCAACATTCGCGCCAGCGAGGGGCCGCGTAATGCGGTAGCCACCGGGCTGATTCTGGCCTATCAACGGGAGAATCACGGATGAATTTCACCCATGACACCCCCGCAATAGTAATCAGTCTGACCACACCGACACCCGAAGCCGTCTGGCATCAGGTGCTGCTAGGTATTGAGGAGGAAGGTATTCCCTGGCGCTGGCAACAAGACGACGACGGCGATGTAGCACAACGCGCCTGGCAGGCCGCAACCCGCTCCCCGCTATTGGTCGGGCTGGCCTGTTCCGGCGACGAAGTGGTCGTGCATTTCCGTAACTTACCGCCCGCCAACCCGCTATTTCGCCAGCGGCGCGGGCAGAACGAGGACCAACTACGGCGGCTTGGCAATAACGCAGCCCGGTTAGTCAAAGGATTACCATTTAAATAACCCCATACAAATCTCAGGGCGTTGTCGGTGCAGGCAGTTTGGACTTGGCCAGCGCACAGCCACCGGAGCGTACACCTGGTGTTGTAAAAGCCAAGGTTCGTGAGGATGGCGAGCACTGCCCTGGTTCAAAATGGCAAACAAGATAGCCCTTACTTGATAACAAGGATAAATGAAACATGAATAACGCATTAGGTTTAGTCGAAACCAAAGGTCTGGTCGCTGCTATCGAAGCGGCTGATGCCATGGTCAAATCCGCCAACGTACAACTGGTGGGCTACGAAAAAATCGGCTCCGGTCTGGTCACCGTAATGGTACGTGGCGATGTCGGCGCAGTAAAAGCCGCTGTTGATGCCGGTTCTGCGGCTGCCAGCGCGGTGGGTGAAGTGAAATCCTGCCATGTGATCCCACGCCCACACAGCGATGTAGAAGCCATTTTACCGACCTCTGCCTAAGGGTAAGAAGAGGAGCACAGCGTGAAAACGTCACTGGGTTTACTTGAAGTTAGCGGTCTAGCGCTGGCGATCAGTGCGGCGGATGCGATGGCAAAATCAGCATCTATCAACCTGATAGGTATAGAAAAAACCAATGGTTCTGGCTGGATGTTAATTCGTCTGACCGGTGATGTGGCCTCGGTGCAGGCGGCAATCAGTACCGGTGCCGCCTTTGCCGAACTGCATCACGGATTGGTGTCGCGCGCGGTTCTGGCCCGTCCGACAAAAGCCCTGTTGGCCTATTGGCTGACAGAGACTGTTGAGGTCACGGCCCCCGAAATCGCTGTGGCGATAGAGCCAGTTGTCGTTACAGCGCCCATTAACGAAGAGACGGAAGCAGCAGAGACTCAGCCCGCTGCGGCTACCGCCACAGATGATGTACCTGAACCTGTCTTTAGTGCTGAAAAAATCAGCACCGAAGAAAGTAGTGTGGAAAGTGAGGCTCTAATCGCTCCCCGGGTGAGCTGTAATCTCTGCCTCGATCCGGCTTGCCGACGCCATAAAGGCGAGCCTCGCTTTCGCTGTATCCACTTGGGTAAACGAGGAAAAGTCTGATGGAAAAAGCGTTACTGGAACCCGTTGTCAATAAGATCCTCGACGAAATGCGTCTTCGTCCGATCCCACTTGGGGTTTCCAACCGACACCTGCATCTTTCGGTGCAGGACTACCAACGGCTGTTCCCGCAGCAGCCGATTACTGAAAAGAAAGCGCTGCTCCAGCCCGGCCAGTACGCCGCCGAACAGACGGTAACGCTGGTCGGGCCGAAAGGCAGCCTGAAAAATGTGCGTATTCTTGGCCCGTTGCGTAGCCACAGCCAGGTGGAGATCTCCCGTACCGATGCACGCACGCTGGGTATCAATGCCCCTCTGCGGATGTCTGGCAATCTGGACGATACCCCTGCCATCACGTTAGTCAGCCCGTTCGCTGAGCTGACGTTACCCCATGGGGTGATTGTGGCACTGCGCCATATTCATATGTCGCCGCTGGATGCCCTTATCTACCGGGTAAAACACGGTGACCGGGTACAAGTTGCCATTCAGGGCAGTGGCCGTCGCCTGATACTGGATGATGTGGCGATCCGCGTTTCACCCCAAATGAAACTGGAAATGCATATCGATACCGACGAGGCCAATGCGGCGGGTGCCGACGACCCTGCGGCATTTGCCACGATATTAACCTCATCAGGGACAACGCGGCCATGAATCTGACTCAGGCGCAAACCGAACAACTGGTCAGCCAGATTGTCACGCGGTTAGTTGAGCGCGAACGCCGGGTTCACGCCCTGCTACTGCCTCAATTGCGCGCCGGGCTTGATCCATCGGTATTCGTACACCATGCCACGCTGCATCTGATGTTGCCAGACCTGGCATTTATCCACCGACTGGCGCAGTTCGATACCACCTGCCCTGCGGTGGCGGCGCTAAACGAGGCATGGTCGTGGGGCATGAAAGTGCATATCAGCTTACATCGCCAACTACTGGCTGCTCTGCCCTGTGCCGCGCTGCACTCATTGCCGCTCAGTTTCAGCGACAGTCAGGGCGTTGCTATACGGTTGCACGCGGGCAAGGTTCTAAGTTATCGCGATATCGCCACTCTCGACTCCGGCTGGCTACTCATTGCAAGCCACACGCTGGTTACACCGCTGGCGCAGGACACCGTGTCAGCCCGTCACATTCAACTGTTAAGGCAGGAGTAAATCATGCAACTGGCCAGAGTGGTAGGTTCCGTGGTCTCAACGCAAAAATCACCCACGTTGATCGGTAGGAAGCTGCTGCTGGTGCGCCGTGTTGCCGGTGATGGCTCACTGCCACCCGACAGCAAAACGCCGGACGAAGTAGCCGTCGATTCGGTCGGTGCCGGTCAGGGCGATTTGGTCTTGCTGTCAGGCGGTTCCAGTGCCAGACGGGTATTTTCCGAGCCGAATGATGCCATCGATTTGGCGATTGTCGCCATCGTCGATGAATGTTCTTACTGATGATTAATGTTCTTACTGATTGAACGGGGACCTTATGAGCATTTATACCAAAACCGGCGATGCGGGCACCACCGCCCTGTTCACCGGACAACGTGTGAAAAAGAGCCATCCCCGGGTGGAAACTTACGGCACGCTGGATGAACTCAATGCAGCACTGAGCTTGTGTGCCCGCGTGACGCAGGGCGAGGAAAACCGTCAATTACTCGATGCCATACAACATCAGTTGTTTTATTTCAGCGCTGAATTGGCAAGCGAAGGTATCGAAACACCGCCTGCCGGGCGCAAAAGCATTAATGAACCCGAGATCCAAGCGCTGGAGCAAGCCGTAGACCGCTGTATGGCGGGGCTGCCACCGGTACAGGGTTTTATTCTGCCGGGTAGCAGTGAAGCCGGTAGCCGATTGCATTTTGCCCGCACTCTGGCACGGCGCTGTGAACGGCGGCTGATTGAACTGGCTGAACAAGTCCCGGTACGCCCGGTGTTATTGCAATACCTAAACCGTTTATCGGATTGCCTGTATGCACTGGCTCGTGATGAAGACCAGCGCCAACAGTTACAACACACCACGCAAACCGTGGTGGCCCGTTATCTGGCGGCAACAGCACTCCCTCCAGCCACAAGTCAGCCACAAACAGCGGCCTCGCTGGGATTTTCTGATGTTCATCAGTTAGTTAAATTGGCGGTCGATGCCGCTATGAAATTACAAATTGCCGTGGTCGTGGCACTGACTGACCGCCACGGCAACATGATTATGACCTACCGCATGCCAGACACCTTGCTGGTCAGCAGCGAACTGGCACCGAAAAAAGCCTGGACCGCTGTGGCGATGAAAACGGCAACTCACCAACTTAGCGACGCCGTACAACCGGGGGCCGACCTGTTCCAGCTTGAGGCCAGTACCGGTGGCAAAGTGGTGAGCTTTGGTGGTGGCTACCCGCTATGGCGTAACGGCCAATTGGTGGGGGGCTTAGGCATCAGCGGCGGTAGCGTCGAACAAGATATGCACATAGCAGAAGCGGCCATATCGGCTTTACATCTGAGGAATGAATAATGAATACCAATGACCTTGAATCTCTCATTCGCACTATCCTCATTGAGCAACTGACGCCCACACCCGCGTCTGCCTCCAGCGCCATTTTTGCCAGCGTGGATGAAGCTGTCAATGCCGCTCATAACGCATTTTTGCGTTATCAACAAAGCCCGATGAAAACCCGCAGCGCGATTATCCGCGCCCTGCGTGAACAGCTAAAAGCACAGTTGCCTTCACTATCAGAACGCGGTGCCAGTGAAACCGGCATGGGGAATAAAGAAGATAAGTTGCTGAAAAACAAAGCCGCGTTAGAAAACACCCCAGGTATTGAAGATTTGTCCACCACGGCGCTGACCGGCGATGGCGGCATGGTGTTATTCGAATACTCGCCTTTTGGCGTGATAGGTTCCGTTGCCCCTAGCACTAACCCAACTGAAACCATTATTAATAACAGCATCAGTATGTTAGCTGCCGGTAATGCCATCTATTTTAGCCCACACCCAGGCGCTAAATCGGTATCACTGGATTTAATCGCCCAAATTGAAGAGATAATCTTCAACAGTTGCGGCATTCGCAATCTGGTAGTGACAGTGAAAGAGCCAAGCTTTGAAGCCACTCAGCAGATGATGGCGCACGACAAAATCGCCTTGCTGGCTATCACTGGCGGGCCTGCCATTGTGGCGATGGGCATGAAGAGTGGCAAAAAAGTGATTGGGGCGGGGGCCGGTAACCCACCTTGTCTGGTGGATGAAACGGCTGAATTGGTAAAAGCGGCGCAGGATATCGTGGCAGGAGCCTCATTCGATAATAACCTGCCCTGTATCGCTGAAAAGAGCCTGATCGTGGTGGAAAGTGTTGCCGACCGGTTGTTGCAACAGATGCAAGCCTTCGATGCATTACTTATCAGTAATCCGCAAGAGGTCGACAGCCTGCGCAAAGCCTGCCTGACCCCTCAAGGCCACGCCAATAAGAATCTGGTCGGCAAAAGCCCGCTTGAACTGCTGAAAGCGGCGGGTATCGCTTGTCCGGCCAAAGCACCGCGCTTGCTGCTGGTTGAAGTAGCCGGTGACGATCCTCTGGTCACTACCGAACAACTGATGCCGCTGTTACCGGTGGTCCGGGTAAAGGATTTTGATGCCGGCCTGACGCTGGCACTGCAAGTGGAAGGCGGCCTGCACCATACCGCCACCATGCACTCACAAAATGTCTCACGCCTGAATCTGGCCGCCCGACTGTTACAAACCTCTATTTTTGTTAAAAACGGCCCGTCCTATGCCGGGATAGGCGTCGGCGGTGAAGGCTTTACCACCTTTACCATCGCCACCCCGACCGGAGAAGGCACCACCTCGGCTCGCACCTTTGCGCGCCAGCGTCGCTGTGTGCTGACTAACGGTTTTTCCATTCGCTGAGCGAGGACGTATGAAGACTTTTTTCCTGCAAACACGTATTTACAGCGGGGAAGGCAGCCTTAAGGTGCTGCAACGCTTCCATCAGCGCAAAATCTGGATTGTCTGCGATGGCTTTCTGGCCACCTCGCCGTTGTTGGATCGCTTAAAACAGTCGCTGGCAGAGGATAACCAAATCAGTCTGTTCAGCGACATTACGCCGGACCCGAACATTAACACCGTGGTTAAGGGCATTGAGCAGATGCATGCCTTGCGCCCCGATGTGGTGATTGGTTTTGGTGGTGGATCCGCGCTAGATGCAGCAAAAGCTATTGTCTGGTTCAGTCGTAAACAGGGGATAGAGATCGAGACCTGTATTGCTATCCCGACCACCAGCGGCACGGGTTCAGAAGTGACCAGTGCCTGTGTAATCAGCGACCCGGAAAAGAGTATTAAATACCCGCTGTTTGACGATGAGATTTACCCGGACATCGCCATTCTGGACCCGGCTCTGGTGGTTACCGTGCCGCCAGTTATCACCGCCAATACCGGGTTGGATGTGTTGACTCACGCACTGGAAGCCTATGTTTCACCACGTGCCAGTGACTTTACTGATGCGCTGGCAGAAAAAGCGGTGCAGTTGGTGTTCCGCCATCTGCCCACCGCTTGCCGCAAAGGCGATTGCCTGATTACCCGAGGCAAGATGCACAATGCTTCCACGCTGGCTGGCATGGCATTCAGCCAGGCTGGTCTGGGCATCAATCATGCTATCGCGCACCAGTTGGGGGGGCAATTTCATATCGCGCACGGTTTGGCGAATGCCTTGTTATTGGTGCCGGTGATTCGCTTTAACGCGCTTGATGCGCGGGCATGTAAACGCTATGCGCGATTGGCAAAACTGTGCCATTTCAGTGCGGCAAATAGCGATGAGCGCAGTGCAGTTAACCAATTGGTCCATCAGATTGAACAACTCAAATGTCAATGCGGATTACCTCAGCCGCTGGCCGCGATGAAAATCAATGAAGGCCAGTTAGAGCAACGCATTCCCGACATAATTACCGCCGCACTTGCCGACGTGACACTGCGCACTAACCCGCGTGCGGCTGACGGCAATGATATCCGTGGGATTATCGAGGCGCTTTATGAGTGACCTTCGCATTGCGGATACCTGCTTGCTACCCGCCTACGGTGAACTGGCTGATTGTGATGCCGTGACTATTCAGCAACGGGTTCAGCACGCTGGCGTGGTCGGTGCCGGAGGTGCTGGTTTCCCAACGGCGGTGAAGCTACAAGCGCAGGCCGAGATTTTTCTGGTCAATGCGGCTGAGTGCGAACCAATGCTGAAAGTGGATCAGCAGTTGATGCCGCGCCAGGCAGCCCGACTGGTGCGCGGTGTGCTGTATGGCATGAGAGCCACCGGCGCGCGGGAAGGCATCATAGCCTTGAAAGCCAAATATAGTGAGGCGATTGCCGCACTAACCCCCTTGCTACCATCACAAATCCGGCTGCACATTCTGCCCGATGTCTATCCCGCCGGTGATGAGGTTATCACTATCTGGCTGGCAACCGGTCGCCGGGTGCCACCTGCGGCGCTGCCGGTCAGCATCGGTGTGGTAGTGAATAATGTGCAAACACTACTCAATGTGGCGCGGGCGGTGGAACAGCAGTGGCCGGTGACTCGCCGCACCCTGACCGTAAATGGTGCGGTGGCGAAACCCTTAACCCTGACGGTACCGCTGGGTACCCCGCTGCGCGAGGTTCTGGCGCTGGCAGGAGGGGCTACCATCAACAATCCGGCCTATATCAATGGCGGGCCGATGATGGGCCATGCCCTGCATGACCTTGACCAACCGGTAACCAAAACTACCGGCGGCCTACTGGTACTGCCCGCTGATCACTTACTGATTACCCGCCGCGCCCGCAGCGACCAGGATGTGTTAGCCATTGCTCGTGCCGTATGTGAGCAGTGCCGCATGTGTACCGAGTTATGCCCGCGCCACTTGATTGGCCATGAGCTACCCCCGCATCTGCTGGTGCGCGCGATAACCTACCAACAAGTTGCCACACCAGACATTTTACTCAGCGCCCTGACCTGCTCGGAATGCGGGCTATGTGAAAGCTACGCCTGCCCGGTAGATATCTCACCGATGCGCATTAACCGCCTGCTGAAAACGCAGTTGCGGGCGCAAGGTGCCCGCTATCAAGGGGCGCTACGTGAGGCCGATCCGATGGCTAATTACCGCATGGTACCGATATCAAGGCTGATTGCCCGTCTGGATCTCACCGACTGGTATCAAGCTGCGCCATTCAGCGAACAAGGCTACCGACCACAACAGGTGGTACTGCCATTGCGCCAGCATATCGGGGCTGCCGCCGAACCCGTGATCACGGTCGGCGAACGGGTCGATCACGGTCAACTTATTGGCCAAATTCCGAATAACGCGTTAGGCGCACCGGTGCATGCCAGTATCAGCGGCACGGTCACGGCCATCAGCGCAAATGCCATCACCATTAAACGGGCTGACGTTTATTAAAAGGAAGGGCTATGTCACAAGCCATTGGAATTGTTGAATTAAGCAGTATCGCCAAGGGCATGGAGGTCTGCGACTTGATGCTGAAAAGCGCTAACGTCAGCCTATTGGTGAGCAAAACCCTGTGCCCCGGTAAATATCTGTTGATGGTCGGTGGAGATATCGGTGCCGTCACCCAGTCGGTACAAAACGGCGAGCGGCACAGCGGGCATCTGTTGGTCGATAGCATCGTCCTGCCCAACCTTCATCCATCCGTATTACCGGCGATCAGCGGCCTGAATACGGTGGAAAATCGTCAAGCGGCGGGTGTGGTGGAAACCTGGAGTGTGGCGGCCTGTATTACTGCCGCCGACCGTGCGGTTAAAGCGGCCAATGTCACGCTGGTGCGCATCCATATGGCGTTTGGCATCGGCGGCAAATGTTATCAAGTGCTCAGCGGCGATATTGCTGATGTACAAACTGCCGTGGACGTTGCCAGCCAGTGTGCCGGTGAGAAGGGATTATTGGTTTACAGCTCAGTGATCCCACGGCCCCATGAGGCGCTATGGCGTCAGTTAGTTCAGGAGGCATGATGGAAAAGAGCAGCACCCCCGAGCGCGTAATTCAGGAATATGTTCCCGGTAAACAGATAACCCTGGCGCATCTGATAGCCAATCCTAATAAGGCACTTTACAAAAAACTGGGGCTGAATGATGTCAGTAGCGCCATTGGCATTCTGACCATTACCCCTAGCGAAGCCTCGATTATTGCCAGTGATATCGCTACCAAATCCGGTGCGGTTGAGATTGGTTTTATCGACCGTTTCACCGGTGCGGTGGTGTTTACTGGTGATGTGTCAGCGGTGGAATATGCGCTGAAACAGGTGATCCACACCCTCGGCGACATGATGAAATTTACCGCCTGCCCAATGACCCGGACCTGATGCCATGCAACGCATCATGTTGATTGGCCCTAGCCAGTGCGGCAAAACCTCGCTTATCCAGCGTTTGCAGGGTGAGGCGCTTAATTACCAGAAAACCCAAGCCATTATCTGGCAGGACAATGCCATTGATACTCCCGGTGAATACATGGAAAACCGCTGTTTATACAGTGCGTTACTGGCAAGCGCCTGTGAAGCGGATGTGGTGGGGCTGGTACAAAATGCGGATGCGACCCAAAGCTGGTTTGCCCCGATGTTGGCGCAGGTTTTCAACCAGCCGGTCATTGGCATTATCAGTAAAGCCGACACCGTTAACCACCCAGACCAATTGCGTTGGGCTGCTGACAGCCTCACGCAGGCGGGCGCACAACACCTATTTGTGACCTCGGCGCTGAGCGGTGAGGGATTAACCGACCTTATTACTTATTTGAATCATTCTGGAGAGTCGCATGCCCGGTAAGATTATGGCGATTAACGCCGGCAGTTCTTCGTTGAAGTTTCAGTTATTTTCCTTACCTGATGAAAAAGTGATCTGTCAGGGATTAATCGAACGTATCGGTATGGATGATGCGATATTTAACCTCCGCGCCACAGATGTGAAATGGCGCGAGATTCTGCCTATCGCCGATTGCCGCCAAGGTGCTGAACACCTACTTCACGCGCTGATTGAACACAATATTATTGATTCGCTGGATGAAATTACCGGTGTCGGCCATCGTGTCGCGCACGGCGGTGAAGCATTCGCCGATTCGGTCGTGATAACCCCCGAGGTGCTGGATAAGATAGAGCAGCTTGGCGCACTGGCCCCCCTGCATAATCCGGTTAATGCGCTCGGTATCCGGGTGTTCCAACATGCCCTGCCCCATGCCAGCGCGGTGGCGGTATTTGATACTGCATTCCACCAAACGCTGAGCCAGACCGCCTATTTGTATCCATTACCGTGGCGTTACTATGAAGAGCTGGGTATTCGCCGTTATGGTTTCCATGGCACCAGTCATAAATATGTCAGTGCCGTTTGCGCCGAACGAATGGGGCGGCCCTTAGAAGAACTGCGCATTGTCTCCTGCCATCTTGGCAACGGTTCCAGCATTTGTGCTATCGGCAACGGCCAGTCGGTGAATACCTCGATGGGCTTCACCCCGCAGGCCGGTATCATGATGGGCACCCGCAGCGGTGATATTGACCCCTCCATCCTGCCATTTATTCAGCAAGCGGAAGGGAAAAGCGCCAGCGAAATCAACCATTTGATTAATAACCAATCCGGCTTGCTGGGTGTCTCCGGCATCTCACACGATTATCGCGATGTCGAACATGCCGCCGCCAATGGCAACCCGCGCGCTAAAGTGGCGCTCGACCTGTTTGCCGAGCGTATCCGCGCGGTGATTGGCAGCTATATCGTGCAACTGGGCGGAATTGATGCACTGATATTTACCGGCGGTATCGGTGAAAATGCCCGCACAGCCCGCCAGCAGATCTGCCGTGGTTTAGCCTTTCTCGGTATCGAGTTGGACGAAGAGAAAAATATCAACAATCAGCCATTTATCCAACATGACTCGGCGCCAGTACAAATTGCTATCGTCAATACCAATGAAGAATTAATGATTGCCCGTGATGTCATTCGCGTGGCCCTGAATCTGCCGGTACAACCGGCCCTCGCCGCACAATGAGAGGCAATATGAAAAGTGGGAAAGTTTGGTTGGTAGGCGCCGGGCCTGGGGATGCCGCGCTGATTACGGTGAAGGGATTACATGTTATTCGTCGCGCTGACGCGTTGGTCTATGACCGTTTGGTGTGTGCTGAGTTACTGGCAGAAGCCCCTGATGGTTGTGAAATGATCAATGTGGGCAAAAACCCCAATCACCATTTGGTGCCACAAACAGAAATCAATCAAATTCTGGTTGATTGCGCCCAACGTGGGCTAAATGTGGTGCGACTCAAAGGTGGTGATCCTTATGTCTTTGGGCGCGGCGGTGAAGAGGCTGAAACACTGGCGTTGGCGGGTATTCCGTTTGAGGTAGTTCCAGGGATAAGCTCCGCCATTGGCGGGTTGGCTTATGCCGGTATTCCGGTAACACATCGTGATTATGCCTCAGGCTTTCATGTGATAACCGGCCATTTGCGCCAAGGCAACGAGCCGCAGGACTGGGCAACATTAGCCAAGCTGGAAGGTACGCTGATTATCCTGATGGGAATGACACAACTGGCAACCATTTGCCAGCAATTAGTCGCCGGGGGGAAAGCCCCCACGACCCCTGCCGCCGTGGTGATGTACGCCAGCCACCAGCAGCAACAAGTTGCCAGCGGCACATTGCTTACATTAGCCGATCAAGTTGCCGCGCAGGGTTTATCGGCACCGGCGCTGATTGTCATTGGCGACGTGGTTCGCCTACGAGATATGCTCGCCTTCACGCCGGAGCTATTGTCGCTAAACGCCATTCCCTCGCTGATATACCCAAAGTCATTGGCGTTGTAGGTAGGCTGCAAGTAAACGCATCCCTATGAGCTTATTCATATAGGGTCAACTACAAGTAAGTGATTCGGGTGCGTGAGTGTAGCGAACAACCCTACAGCATCAAGGACGAAGGGTATGGTACTCTAAACGCACAAGCTATATAGGGGAATAGAGTAGCAATGAGTGAGCATGGTGGGAATGTGCTGGAAATGGCACTGAAAATCGGCACAGATGCAGCCAATATCGTTGACTTCAGTGCCAATATTAATCCGCTGGGCATGCCGGGATCCTTGAAAACGGCGATTATCGAACAATTGGCCCGTGCCGAACACTATCCTGATGTTGAGTATCGCCAATTACACGCAGCGCTGGCCCGCGCTCACCACTGCCTGCCAGAGAATATTATGGCAGGCAATGGTGCCACTGAGCTGATTTACGCAGTGGTGCAACATCTGCAACCCCGCACTGCGGTACTGTTGACTCCGGGCTTTGCTGAGTACCGCCGCGCCCTGCAACGGGTCGGCTGCCAGATTCATGATTATCAGATGAGTGAGTCAGATGGCTATCAGCCCGATGAACGCCTACTGGCGCTATTAGCCCAACAGCGCCCAGACTGCCTATTTCTGGCGACACCCAATAACCCGACCGGCCTGATGCCTGATGCCAAATTGCTGCAAGCCATTGTGCAGTGTTGCCATCAGCACCATATTGCTTTAATTATCGATGAAGCTTTTATCGATTTCTTGCCAGATGCGCTGGGGCTTACCCCTCAATTAGCGGATTTCCCACACTTATACTTGTTACGCTCACTGACCAAGTTCTTTGCCATTCCCGGGTTGCGCCTCGGTTATCTGCTCAGTGGCGACCTGGCGGCGCTGGTGCAAATGAAACAGCAACGCGAGCCTTGGACTATCAATGCTTTTGCCGCACTGGCGGGTGAGATTATTCTCGATGACCAACCTTATATTCAAGCCACACATCAATGGCTGGCGCAGCAGCGACCTTGGTTATATCAGCATTTAGCCGCCCTGCCCGCGTTGCAGGTGTGGCAAGGGTGCGCCAATTACATTTTCCTGCGCTGCCTTAAACCTGAACTTAATCTGCAACACGCGCTATTAAAGCACCATATTCTGATCCGCCATTGTGCTAATTACCCTGGTCTAACCCGCGACCACTATCGTGTAGCCATTAAAAGCGCGGCAGATAACCAACGGCTGATCAATGCCTTACAGCAGGTCTTTGGTCATGGCTGAAGCCCGTTGCCCGGCCTCTTGTGGTGAGCTGATTCAGGGCTGGATACTGGGGGGGGAGAAGCTTATCTCCTGCCCGGTCAACTGGTTTAGTACGGTTTCGGTGACCGATGGCGTACCGGGCAAGAATGAACGCCCACGCATGCGCCTGATGTTGGCGGCGGTACTGGCCTATTTTGGCCAACCGGCACAGATGGCTAATGGCCTGCACATCAGTTTTGATTCCACCATTCCGGTAGCAAAAGGACTTGCCAGCAGTACCGCCGATATCGCCGCCACCGCACTGGCAACCGCCCGCCATCTCGGTGAAACACTCAATGAAGCCGCACTGGCAGCACTGTGCGTCAGGCTGGAACCCACTGACAGCACCCTGTTTCAACAACTGACACTGTTTGACCACCAAACTGCCGCAACACAAATCTCTTATAACTGGCAGCCAGCGGTAGATATTTTGTTACTGGAAAGCCCACAGATTCTCAAAACCGAGGATTACCACCGCCGTGATCGTCAACCGGCGCTGTTAGCCAGTGCCATCTCACTGGAACGGGCATGGCAACTGTTTACCCAAGCCGCCGAGCGCCGCGATTGTTCACTGCTGGGCCAGGCCACCACATTGAGTGCGCAAGCCAGCCAGCGTTTACTGGTAAAACCTGACTTTAGCGCCCTGCTGAGGCTAGTGGAGGAGTTGGATTTATACGGGTTGAACGTAGCCCACAGTGGCAGCGTGGTTGGATTATTGCTTGACCGTCAACGGCATGACGTGGAGCAGGTGTTCTGGCAATTGCAGCAGCGCAATATCAACCGCCACTACCCCCGCCAACACCTGTTAACCATGGTGCCCGGTGGCGTGCGTTAGCCCGTAATTCATCATCAAGCCATGATAGCGAAAAATTGAGAATCATCTGAACCAGAATATCCATGTAAACCTCACTGTTATTAACCTGCCGCTTACCATTTTTATGTAATTCTGTTTGTCTTGCCCCTCAAAATCATGACTTCAGTCACAAACAGGGAATGCAGCTATTTTGTCCATGTAAATAGCATTCATGTATATGGGGGAAACTGCTATCAAGGTATTAGATCCCACCAGCAGGAAATGTAGTGTAGATGTAAAATCTGTTTCCTGTTAAATCTTCATTTTTTTAAAAACATAAATAAAATTCATGTAATACAGCATGCTGATTATTGCACCAATACCTTAAATAACAATTACCTCAACCTACATGAGTTCCGGGAGCCTTAAATGAAAAAATTGAGTGTGAAAACCCTGTTGGCAGCCAGTCTGTTCAGCATGATGGTGTGCTCGGGCAGTGCACTGGCGCAGGAAGTCGAAGTGGTTAATATCTCAAAAATCGCCGGTATGCCGTGGTTTAACCGCATGGGCGAAGGTGTGGATCGCGCTGGTAAAGATCTGGCTATCAAAGCCTATCAAATCGGCCCTTCCAGTACCGATGCCCCGCAGCAGGTTAAAATTATCGAAGACTTAATCGCGAAAAAAGTCAGTGCTATCAGTATTGTGCCCAACGATGCCGATGTACTGGAACCGGTATTCAAGAAAGCCCGTGAAGCCGGTATTGTGGTGTTAACCAACGAATCTCCAGGGCAACCCAGCGCCAACTGGGATATTGAAATCATCGATAACACCAAATTTGCCGCAGATAACGTAGAAGAGATGGCAAAAGCCATGGGTGGTAAAGGTGGCTATGTGATTTATGTCGGCAGCCTGACGGTGCCACAGCATAACCTGTGGGCCGATCTGTTTGTTAAATATCAGAAAGAGCACTACCCCGATATGTTTGAGGTGACCAGCCGCATGCCTGTTGCCGAGAGTATTGATGATTCACGCCGTACCACGCTCGATTTAATGAAAGCGCACAGTGACCTGAAAGGTATTGTCGCCTTCGGTTCGCAAGGTCCGATCGGTGCTGGCCGTGCCGTGAAAGAGAAACGTGCGAAAAACAACGTCCATGTGTTCGGTATGATGATCCCTTCACAGGCGGCATCCCTGATTAAAAGCGGTGATATCGCAATGGGCGTGACCTATGACCCAGGTTCTGCCGGTTATGCACTGACCGCAGTGGCGGACAAAGTGCTGAAAGGTGAAAAAATTGAGTCAGGTATGGAAATTCCTGGCGTGGGTAAAGCTGAAGTTGACCAAGATAAGCATCTGATCCAGTTCCACAATGTATTACGGGTAACCAAAGACAACGTGGATTCGCTGTATTGATTCACTAAGTTATTGCGGAGCCGGACGCCCTGTCTGGTTCCGCAATTAATTAATTAAGAATCAAAAGGACACAGGATATATGCAGCCATTTATTACCCTGGAAAATGTTAGTAAGACCTTTTATGGCGTCAAAGCGCTAAATAAAGTGGCTATGACCCTGTTACCCGGTGAAGTACATTGTCTTGCAGGGCAAAACGGATGTGGCAAATCGACCCTCATCAAGATTATTTCCGGCGTCTATCAGCCCGATGCTGATGCCACGATTACCATTGATGGCAAAACTTACTCAAGCCTGACCCCGATTGAATCCGTTCGCTTAGGGATTCAGGTAATTTATCAGGATTTGTCGTTATTCCCGAACCTGACTGTGGCTGAGAATATCGCCATGAACCATTATCACCATCACCTGTGGGTGGACAAACGCCAGATGCGCGCCACGGCTGAGCAGGTGATCAGCAGCATTGATGCGCATCTCAATCTGGATGAACTGGTTGAGAATTTGCCCATCGCCCAGAAGCAACTGGTGGCTATTTGCCGTGCCTTGGCACAGGATGCCCGGTTGATTGTGATGGATGAGCCTACCGCCTCCCTCACCCGACAAGAAGTTAATGGCTTGCTGCGGGTGGTACATGAACTGAAATCACGCAATATCTGCGTAGTCTTTGTCAGCCACCGATTAAGTGAAGTGTTGGAGATTTCAGACCGCATCACGGTGCTAAAGGATGGTGATTGGGTTGGCACTTACCCGGCCACCGAAGTGGACAACCAGCGGCTGGCGTGGCTGATGACCGGCATGAAATTTGATTTTCAGGTGCTACCGCCCTACAGTGCCGCCCGCCCGCCGGTGCTGGCCGTGGAGGAGCTTTGCCGTAGTAATGAATATCACAACATCTCATTGACGCTGCATCCGGGGGAAATTGTCTCGTTGGTGGGCCTGCTCGGTTCTGGCCGCACTGAACTGTGTCTTAGTTTATTCGGTTTGACCTCACCGGAGTCAGGCACCATCCGAATTAACGATAAACCGATGTATTTCAGCAGTAACCGTGATGCTATTGCGGCGGGGGTCGGTTATGTGTCAGAAGACCGAATGAGCACCGGGCTGATTATGGAACAATCCATTCGTGACAATATCAGTGCCACTGTTCTGCATCGCCTGAAAAACGTGTTCCATCTGATGCG
This sequence comes from Yersinia sp. 2542 StPb PI, assembly GCF_048593855.1. Classification (NCBI taxonomy): domain Bacteria; kingdom Pseudomonadati; phylum Pseudomonadota; class Gammaproteobacteria; order Enterobacterales; family Yersiniaceae; genus Yersinia; species Yersinia sp. 2542 StPb PI. Next base: position 4,294 of record NZ_JAZGQA010000041.1, on the reverse strand, counting down.
TAGTGAGCGGGTCGATACGCTGGTCGAGGATATGGTGAAACACCTGTCGATCAAAATCGGCAACAGCGACCTTCCGGTCAATACGCTGTCTGGCGGCAATGCGCAGCGCATTGCTATCGCTAAATGGCTGGCAACCGATCCGCAAATTTTGATCCTTGACTCCCCCACTGTAGGTGTGGATATCGCTAACAAAGCCGGTATCTATAATATTATCAATGCATTGGCAGCTCGCGGTATCGCTGTGTTAATGGTCTGCGATGAAATTGATGAAGCTTATTTCAATAGCCACCGTATTTTAGTGATGCGGGCCGGGCGACTGGTACAAGAGTTTTTACCGGGTAACAGTAGCGAAGCAGCCATTGCGGAGGTAGTAAATGGCTAACCCCCATGCAGTTAATAAATCTGCGGTAGGTAAAACAGGTTTATTCAATAAAGAACAACTAAAACGCCATGAAGTGATGCTGGCATTCACTATTTTGCTTATTTCGACTTATCTTGCGTTCACCAGCCCGGATTTTCTGACCCTTGCTAATATTTATGATCTGATAAATAACTACGCCATGTTAACCATTTTGGCCTGTGGCTTATTTATCGTATTGATTTCTGGCGGTATTGATATTTCATTCCCAGCGATGACCATTATTTCGCAATATGTCATGGTGACACTAATTGTGAAGTTTGGTGGCAACTTCCCGGTAGCTTTTGCGCTGGCTGGTGGTATCGGCCTACTTTTGGGCTTGGTTAATGCCCTGCTGGTTAACCGCTTACGCGTACCGTCGATCATTATCACCATTTCCACACTGAATATTTTCTACGGTTTACTGTTGTATCTCAGCCGTGGTGTTTGGCTGTATAGCTACCCTGAATGGTTTGAACACGGGCCAATGCTGTTCGCCTTTACCGCTGCCGATGGTTATGACTACGGCCTGTCGCTCCCTATTCTAACGCTGCTAATTACCATTATTGTTACCGCTCTACTGATGACCCGCACCAGTATTGGCAGGCAAATCTATGCCTTAGGGGGCAATCAGGAAGCGGCGTCACGCATGGGGTTCAGTATTCTCAAACTGCAACTGTTCGTGTATGGCTATATGGGCTTTCTGTCCGGTATCGCCGGCGTAGTACAGTCTTATACCGTATTAACTGTAGCGCCTGATTCATTACTGGGCTATGAGCTTACAGTGCTGGCAGCCGTGGTGCTCGGCGGTACCAGTATTGTGGGTGGCCGTGGAACACTTACCGGTACCTTGCTGGGGGTGATTTTGCTGGCAATATTACAAAATGGTTTGAATTTACTGAGCATTTCGTCGTACTGGCATACCGTGGTTATCGGGCTGGTAATTGTCATCAGTATCAGTGTGACGGCCTGGGGCCAACGCCATAAGGTAGGGATATAACTATGTCGAAAACAACGCAACGTGATCATACCGAACGCTGGCTGGTTGCCCTGCTGGTGCTGGTCGGCGTAGGATTCAGCCTATTTATTCCACAGGTATTTTGGTCGGCGGCTAACTTCCAATCCATCGCCTCGCAAATCCCTGTCGCGGGGGTATTAACTCTGGCCATGGCGATTACTATGCTGACCGGTGGGATTAACTTATCGATTATTGCTACCGCGAATGCCAGCGCCCTGGTGATGGCATGGGTTTGTACCCATCTTGCGCCAACCTTTAGTTCAATGATGTTGATGTTACTGGCGGGTGCCTCGGTGGCATTGGTTGTGGGGCTTATCAACGGGATACTTATCTCGGTGGTACGAGTATCCCCTATTCTGGCCACTCTGGGCATCATGACCTTGCTCAAAGGCGTGAATGTACTTATCTCCAAAGGTTCGGCTATCTCAAACTTCCCGAACTATGTACTGGCACTGGATCGCAGCAACTTTCTCGGTGTGCCAGTGCCACTTTATCTGTTCGTCGCGGTAGCACTGACCATCTGGCTGATTCTGGCTAAAACGCCACTGGGCCGCCAAATCTATTTGTCCGGTTCTAATGAGAAGGCCACCTTCTTCTCTGGGATTAACACGCGCCGCACACTGGTTTGGGTGTATGTAATTTCATCTTTACTGTGTGCGGTAGCGGCCTTATTAATGATGTCGAAACTGAACTCAGCCAAAGCATCCTACGGTGAGTCGCTGTTACTTATCACTATTTTGGCAACCGTACTGGGTGGGGTAAATCCCGATGGTGGATTTGGCAAAGTTTTCGGCATTGTACTGGCGCTGTTCCTGCTGCAAATGCTGGAAAGCGGGCTGAATATCATGGGTGTCAGTAGTTATATCACTATGGCGCTGTGGGGCTCGTTACTGCTGGCGTTTATCTTTGTCAAAGGTGCGAAAATCCCAGCGTTTAGTTTCTTGCGGCAGAACAAACCGTCAAGTTAGAGCCATTTTAGCCAAAAAAAAGGCTGGCAATTGATGCCAGCCTTTCTCTTAATAGTGTTAAAACAAGCTATCAAACCTTGGTGAAGTTACTTAACTTCGCCCATCGCTTTCAGTTTTTTCGACAATTCACGACGTTCTTTAGACAGATCGGCATTTTTGATGGTGTAATCATCAACACGATCTTCGTAAGCAGTACGCATGTCCGCGATAATGGCCTGAATTTCTTCAATACTCATCCCCGGCTTGATGTAATCACTCAAGTTATCGAGCAACAGAACGCGTTTTTGGTTATCACGGATTTTCTTTTCGTTATCAACGATTTCACGCTGCAACTTGTTTTTGCGACGAAACATACGCACAAACTCCAAAACGTCCTGGAAAGTCGGCTTAATTGCATTATCCATTTTTACACCTTCACTTAAGTTTTACACAAATTCAATTGCTGGTGACCAGGCTACCTGCACCATACCGCTTTGCCGTACCTGGTGACAAGATTCATTGGCTTATCTTACCTGCTTTACTCGCCAGACAGAAATTTCATCTGCCTTCAGCGGCGAGAGATCACCTGCATAACGTCATATTAATCAGATAGTCGAATTCCTCAAGCTGTTTGGTTAGCTCCATCCTCAGCCAAACATAGCCATAAATCGGCGTTTCTACCTGCTGCTCCTGCGTTACCGCCAGCATCAATGATTTCACTGCGGTCGTAATTTCACTTAATTCGGCGGCAACCTCTCGCTCATGTGCTGAACTGACTCAGGGCGGCTTTCAATTTAGGTTCTAAGCGCGGGCAGTTGACACATGCGCTGACAGGTAAGCGGCGTAGATCTGGCTGATAAGCGGATAATCAATGATGAGACATAAACTGGAAAAGTTATTCCCCGCAATCTGTCGTTATGCGGGGAGAAATGTTTATTTAAAATCAACCGCCATTTGCTGCTGGATAGTTATTCCATGGCTGGACTCCACACAACAGGCAATATAATCCGTGAAGCGTGGTGATCTTGGCATACCCAAACTGAGCAGGCGTTCATTACTGAACCGCACATTTAACACTGCAAAAGAGCCATATAAACGCATGGCTTTCAACATTAAGCGCTCATTGCAGGGGCCGAAAATGCTTTTTAGTTGGTTACGCATCTGCACCAAAGCACCGTAGTCTACCTGGCAATAATCTGTACCCATCGGTTTTTGTCGCGCGGCCCATGACATCGCTTGATCAATTTCGGCAAAACTGACGCTGTCTTTTTCTCCGGCAGAAATATGATAAATATTTTCGGTCAAGTGGGGATGGAACAAAATACACAGCAGAGCATCCGCACAATAATCGACCGGGATAACGTCGATATAGTCATCCAATGAACACATAAACTTACGTAGCATTAATGCCATGCGAAATACCCAGAAAATACTGCTAGAGGGCTGACACCCCAAACGGGTATGCCCAACGACAATCGATGGCCGGGCTAATACCAGCGGTAAATTCGGGCATTGCTCTGCCAGCAATCGTTCAATAGCTGATTTGGACTTGGTATATTCCACTAAATGCGCATCATCTTGCGCTGATAATACTTGCTCGCTAACCACCGTTCCGGCATCTGGTGTGCACGACATGGCGGTACCCACGTGGATAAAGCGCTGTAATCCCACTACATTTGCCATTCTTTTGCCAAACACCAGAGTGCCGTCTACATTTACTTTCCAGATTAAGGGATTATTACCAAATGACGCGACAGCAGCACAGTTAATAACATGGGTCACATCATCGATACGTGGGTCATTAATAAAGCTATCTGGCTCTGCCAAATCGCCTAATAAAATATGGTTGATATTTATTTTATTCAGCCGCTGACTGGGGAGATAAAATTTCGCCAGATTTTCACGGATGCGGTTTAGCCCCTGCTCCGGCGT
>NZ_JAZGQA010000419.1:0-1065 GCF_048593855.1 Yersinia sp. 2542 StPb PI | reverse complement strand
GATTCTCCATTATTAAATGACTCATCCATTGAAGTGGAATAATCTACAACAAAAACCACATCTATTTTCTCTATCGGCGCACTGATTATGTTTTTTCGTGCCGTTCCCCTATCTGTTGCACTTATCATTGCACCTAAATTGGTTAACGAATTGTTAGATAAAAATTGGGCGGAGTAGCTCATATTGATCTCAGCCGCATATTCAATCCTGTCATTATTATTGATTATATCGATAGTGGGTACTGAAAATATTTCTGCTGGCAGGTAAGCATGAGCATAAGAACTCACTACGGCTTCATTCTGCGCTATTTGAGTTACACTCGGAATGCTATTATTATTTTCTACGGTCAGTGCTAATGTTGCTTGCTCCATTGCATCTGAGAGTTTAGCTTTTTTTTGTAAAAAATGAGTTAGCTCAAAAGAAAAAAATATTAGCCCAATAACCAGGGGCAAAAATATAATAAAAGGCAATAAGATAGCCCCCTGCTCATTCTTTATCAATGACACCAATAGTCGTACTTTAACGTGAGTAAATCTATTTTTTATCATAAATAGCCTCTGTTTTATAAATAAGCTCATCCTCGCCAGGATTAACGCTCGATAGTTACCGCTGATGACCTTAATATAGGGATGGTTTCTATCTGGCTAAACAACGCTTGATACCCTGTGGGGGCAGGTAAACATAAGGTCACCTGGTACAGTGGCACCCATCGGCCACGATTACTGAAAGGTGATAAATCGGCCATGTCACGCAACAACCTAATGGGACGACAAGTACCGACGCTAAACTCTTCACTCTTAGTATCATTAATAATCTTATTACCAGGCGCTGCTGATTCAGTGGGATTAAAATGTAATGTTTCAACTGTTATTGCGAAATCATTACTGGATATACCCGAGGTTAATAGCATATTTCTCGCCAGAGTTGTTAAATCATTAACATTATTTTGAGTTAGCGTTTCGTCGTCAGAATATAGCCTATTCCTTTCCCGAATTATTCCGGCAAGCGAATATGATATTCGATCCAGTTTACCTACGGTTGATTGATATTCAGTCACTGAAATCA
>NZ_JAZGQA010000418.1:0-1105 GCF_048593855.1 Yersinia sp. 2542 StPb PI | reverse complement strand
CGAGGCTAATAACACCATTTAACGTAATTTATTAATAATAGTTAATCAAAAACACCACTTTCCCATCGGCTCTTCCTGGCGAGACTGTCGATGCCGTTTGATAATATCGTGCAGATAACGGTATCTTCACTGATTGTTGACTACTGGTGAGAGATACTGTGATATTTTTGGAAAAATCCAAAAGAGACGGTGAACTTGTCGCACCATAACCCAATTGTATTCCGACGCCTTTTGCAGCCGAAGCATTAGAACTGTCGATAGCAAAAATACCATTACTCGAATTCAATATTGCGGTTGCCGGGGTCAATTTGACACTTAGCGTATTATTGAGGGGCTGACCCACCGTCGTGTTACCCGTTCCCTCAACAATGTTGTAGGAGCTATCATTAAAATAGCCATGAAAAACAGGGCAATTTGTCAGGTTAATCGACGCGTCTTTCCACGGTGTTGTCGATCCAATCCCGGTAAAATATTTACTCACCTCAAAAGACCCCATCGCAACATTCACATCGGGTGTGGTGCAGGTTTGAGATACCACGTTCAAACTCCCAGTATAACTTAGGTTATAAACGGGGATAGCCGTGGTATTCGTCAGTGTTGGGTCTGTTGTAAGACTTAGCCGCACTCGAGGCAAATTAGCACCGCTAATCGTGCCGGGAGAAACAGGGCCGATTTTAATCAATGAAAGTACGGCATTTATCCTGATATTAAAATTGAAAAATGACGTTCCGGAATAGGTTGTGGTATAGGCGACCGTAGGTAGCGCCTGATTGCTCAAGTCGCTCGAAACAACAACTCCAATACCGGGAACCTGAGTCTGGTAAACTCTGCCTGGGAAAGGAAAACCACTCCAGGTTGCTAACGTTGGTGCACTGGTATACTCAAGGAGCTGAGGTGCTCTAAAAGAACCCGCCCCACAGGTATAAGCATCTGTTGCAGTTCCTGGATCTCTGAAATCAAGCCGATACACTACCGTCCCATTTGGCATATCAGGGCCTACAGTAATACTACCGGGTGCTAGGTTCACGACAAAGGTACGCGCTGGTGTGATTTTAGTGGTGCACGTCGCCAGTGCCAATGCATATTGGCTGCAACTCAATAACGC
>NZ_JAZGQA010000417.1:0-1107 GCF_048593855.1 Yersinia sp. 2542 StPb PI | reverse complement strand
ATATTGATAGAGATAAAACATCACCGATAAAAACTCCTTTACTCGCATCAACCACACGAAAGACAATATTACGCCGTGCTTTCAAATCATGGTTTTCACCATACACATCGGCAGATGAGTTTATCTCTCGCCCCATAATATTAACTCTGGAGTAAACATGATAAATGTTAGGTGAATGATTAAAACAATAGTTCACCTCCCAATAGCCTTCAATCTGTTTCATTGGGTGAATATAAGAATATATACGCCCAGTGCCATACCCTAATCCTATTGATATAAAAACACTAAAGATCAAAATAAATATTATTTTCGCTCGCATATCAGCTCCCCAGTTTGATATTTACAAGCAATATACTCACCCTGTTTTGTTTTCTTTAAGTAAACGTAGGGTGCCTTGCGGTGTGTGGATAAGAAAACTTCATCTAGCGTGTCATCCAAACCTATTAATATAGGAGTAATTGTAGGATGTAATATCTTAATTGCATGGGAATTTAATGTCACATATAACGAAGTAAAAAAACAACTTATAAACACTGCCAGTAACACAACTTTATAACGAAAACCAACGCCGGATAAAATGTATTCATTATTTTTAACAACATCAAGACAATCTACTCTCCCCCCACCACCTCTTTCTTTTTCTTTACTTGAAATAAAAATCGGCTTAATACCAATGCAATATCCTTTTTTGGGGATAGTCGTCACTAATTCATGTGCTTTATCATCTAATGCATTACGCAAGTTACTAATTGTTTGTGTTAGTGTGTTATCTGTTACATAGCTATCTCCCCATATCTCCTTCTCAATATCATCACGGGTGAGAGAGTCTGGATAATTATGGCATAATAAAGATAACACTTCAGACTCTTTATTCCTCATTTTTATCAAAGAACCCCGTTTATTGATCATTCTCTTTTGTGGAGTAAAGAGAATATCTCCAATCATTATTTCATCCATTTCCTTCCCCACATGGTAGTCATCACTAAATAAAATAGCAGAAATAGTGTTACCTGACAGTCTCCTTCAAACATTAATAAAGTTAAATCCGTTAGTTTTAAGCGAAAAATGATAGGGAATATAAGCATCAATAGCAAGGATGGAAGTCTA
>NZ_JAZGQA010000416.1:0-1111 GCF_048593855.1 Yersinia sp. 2542 StPb PI | reverse complement strand
CATTATTAATTAACATAATTACTTCGTGAGCAATAACGTTATATAATGAACAATAATCTTTGAAGGAAGAACAAGATTTTTCGTTAGTGTAATATGTCATAATGAGTTAAGTACATTTATTATGGCGTAGGTACTATAGAGAAAAATGACGCCTTCTGGAAGTAAGTTAAATTTTAACGTGATGCTAAAAATGCATAACTGATAAAGGAATGCCAGTCCTGTTTGGGAGCAGCACCATTTCTTCCCCCTTTCAGTTTTTACGAGATACATGAATCAGCACCGATGAACGCACTACCGGAGGATATCATTCATGCTGTCGAGCACCTCAATATGCAAAATGACGGTGTGATCCGCTCGTTGATGGCATTACGGCAGTTACCAATGAATATCAGTGATCTGTTCCCTATTGATTAACACGCCTTGGTATTAGCAACATCCGCTCTTGGTATGAGCAGAAATTTAGACCTCTTTGAACACAGTTCCTTTAGGATAGACTCTTCGATGCTCGCTCTAACTACACTTCCTTTTAAGGGAAAACCATAGTAACGATCACCACATGCTGAGGATCACTCAAACCAGATTTATGTAACCCGCAGTTATTGGTGGTCATGCTGGTGGTGTTGACATAAAGGGAATTCAGGTTTGGCTTATTTATTAGCCAGTTACAGTATCCACCTCTGCACTGATGTAATGGTACTGGCTGATGGCAGGTAACTCCTAACTTCATCACAATATTGCGGTAACCCGTGTTACAGAGCTCAAAACCCAATATTCATAATTTCAGCTGCACACAAAAGATAATAACAGTGCTGAACTAGATTAATTCACTCCAGTTTAAACTTATAATTAAAAACATTTCTTTTCATTCTCATCTTATTAAGATTATCAATTACACATCTAACAATGATTCAGTTTTATTTAACTATCACACACTAAACGCATTGAGCATTGTATCCGTAACCTGAAATAAGAATAGATATAAAACTGTGGTTGAGCTAATTGCACCGGAAAAATAGCAGCAAGTTACCCTCTCAGTTACTATGGTTAACTCAACCGCTATCAATATAAAGATAACGCCCCAACAAATCCGGAACACCACGCCACCAAAACC
>NZ_JAZGQA010000415.1:0-1113 GCF_048593855.1 Yersinia sp. 2542 StPb PI | reverse complement strand
TCCAATATTTACTTATTATTAACTAATTCGTTAATAATGTACAATCTATAATCAACATCAATGTAACGATATTGTTAACTATCTCCGATTTTTGTTCGATAATGGTGCAATAAGGGGGGGAAGGGGAGGGATTGCTATCTGAGTTGGCTATCTTTACTGCCACGGCGGTTATATCCGGCATGGCTGGCCTGATGCTTGTCTAATTGATTCTGGCAGTTCAGGCAATATTTAACCCCCGCCAGAACTTTACGCCGTGCTTCTGGAATGGCTTGACCACATTCAAGGCAATATAGCTCACTTTCACCACTGCCAAGAGCCTGTCTTGCGCGTTGCACCGCATCTTCAACGGTGGAGTCAATTTGATCTTGTACTGCGCCGTCGCCGGCCCATCCACTTGCCATATGACCTCCGTGCGTAGGGCCGGATAACCGGCCCTGTACCCATCATCGTTAAAATTGCAGGTGTATTGGCTATTCTCATTACCCGGTCTATCTTCCTGCCATTTTACGATCTATTGGGTATCATACTGAGGATTACTCAATATTTGACTCGATAAACCACAGGAATTTATCCAGATCACGAGATGCGGCAGTAAACATATCAGCACTGTCTTCATCTTCTACTTCTGAAATTGCCTTACGAATATCATTAGCAACCACGGCGTAGCGGTCTGCCAGCGCTTTAAGATGTTCTTGCACGCTATGGATATTGGTTGGGTAACTTTTCAGCGGTGTTTTATCATTAATGACTTGTGTGGTCCCCAATGCGACACCACCTAGTTGTACGGCGCGTTCTGCGAAGGTATCCAGGTGGTCAGTGAGGGCTGTGCGGAAGCCATCCAGCATTTCATGCACCGCGATAAAGTTGGCACCGCGCATATTCCAGTGAGCCTGTTTGGTCATCAGCGACAGATCAATAAACTGAATAACCATACGGTTTAATGCTTTCACGGTGTCAACTTTGACATGTTCTTCAACATCGTTGCGGGTATAGAGCAGGTCGGAAGATTTTGTTTTTACCAGTTTTGCTGTACTCATAATAGGTATCCCTTTATTGAGTTGATTACCAATTTCTTCACCGCAATAAGTATAACAAAGATATTTAAGTTTGTAG
>NZ_JAZGQA010000414.1:0-1119 GCF_048593855.1 Yersinia sp. 2542 StPb PI | reverse complement strand
AAAAATCTGATGCGATGTTTATATCTCGGGTTAAATACTATAATATTCATCTATTGAGGATAAGAGCTGAAATTGAATAGGTGAATTTCAAAAATGAAAGATAAAATTTCTCTGGACGACCTTAACCTGTTTATAAGTGTCGTCGATGCTGGCAGTCTGACAAAGGTATCTGAAATAACTGACATCCCCCTTCCTACCTTAAGTCGCCGAATAACAAAGCTTGAACAATGCATTGGTGGCCGGCTACTTAATCGCTCAACCCGAACGATCACTCTCACCCCTTTAGGCCGTATGTATTACGATAGCTGTGTTGGCCCGCTATCTGAATGTTTGTCAGCAACAACATTACTTGATGACTACCACCATAGCTTAACGGGAAAATTGGTGATAACCGCGCCAATAAATCTTACCCACCAGTGGGTCGGCAATTGTATTTTTGATTTTATGCAGAAGTACCCAGATATCAGCATTGATTTAATGGTGACCAACCGAGTTATTGATCTCGAATCTCTCAATATTGATGCAGCGATTAGAGTCGGTAAATTGAAGGACAGCAACTGGATAGCAAAAAAAATCATGAATTCACATTATGTTTTTTGTGCCTCAATAGAATACCTTTCTAAAAATACCGTCCCGTTAATTCCTGAAGACTTGGTTAATCAACATAAGTTGATCATGCCGAAATCAGATACAGAATGGCAGATAATAAATAAATCATCAGGTAGTGAGTATCTTATTTCAGCCACTCCCTATATGGTGGTTGATGATACCGAGTTAGTTATCCGTGCGGCAAAGAAAAGCTTAGGGATTTGTCTGGCTCCTTTTCAATTTGTCACATCACTTATCGAACGTGGGGAATTGGTACATATCTTACCGGAGTGGCATGGTGGGCTTAGACCAACTTATCTTATGTTTAGAGATAGAAATTATGTTCCCGCTCGCTTACGTGCTTTTATTAGTCATGTGGAGAAATATGAAATTATCGGTAAATAAGATGGAGGCTAGGCTAGAGATAAAAAATGAGAAGAGTATTTATTAATAATGCCCTTCTCAAACATCTAATGATAGTACACAAGGTAAAATTAGTATGATATTCCTTTCATTCCTTCGCTGGTGTAC
>NZ_JAZGQA010000413.1:0-1154 GCF_048593855.1 Yersinia sp. 2542 StPb PI | reverse complement strand
GTATTTTGATTGTTCCTTGTGTCTTTATATCAATATCCACAATGGCAGAGCATAATAATGAAGATAATGTCTGTTTTTATTCAAAAGATAATTATTCTGAAAAGGAGGACGGCACAAAATTTTGCGTGCCTTATTATACCGAGGATGAATGGCTATTTAGCCAATGGAATAATAATATTGCATCAATAAAAATTCCGCTAAATTTACGGGTTGAGGTTTTTAGTGATTATTCATTTTTGGGGAAGTCTGCTACGCTTTATAAAAGCACCAATGCGGCTGAGTTGGCGCAGTATGGATTAACAGCAGACATCAGTTCTTATCGTGTATTACCAAAGAATTTATATCCTGAGAATAAGAGGGTGACATTCAATTACCATTCAGACATTTTCGCTGAAAAATATTTCAGCTATGATTATTATGTTAACAATGGTCATAGCATCTTTTTAACCAAGCAAAGTCAGCCTATTGGTGCTGATGGACAAAGTTCTTACTTCTTTTATAGTCATGCAGGGCAGATAATGACGGCCTTTATCGGGCAAGGGTTTGATCGCAACCTTTACTGTTTGTCACCGGTGGTTCGGCGTAGTTCCCAGCTTGATGCTGATGTGGCATTTACCTATTGTGATTTTAATAATTCTGGCCAGTATTGGTTCCCTCAGGTGGTAGAAAATGAAATAAGATTAGTCAATCAAGGGACGGGTACCGCGTTATCATTAGATCAAATCGGTTTCTATGTGAGCTTACATACTAGCCCGATTAATATTCTACATGGCAGGGAACAACATTTTCAGCAGGGAACCGTGGATAAATACACTCTATGGTTTGATGCGTCTACTATTGAAACGTGGCAGGAAAAGGCAGTCAGACCATTATTACAATATAAGGAAACGCTTGAATCCAGGGGGGTAAATGACCAACGTGAGGTAATAACCCATCGGTTGGACCAACCAGATGATACCTATATCTATTTGGGAAATAAAGAAGGTAGGAATCATATTTATTATGATGCAGAAACTCAATCACTGATGGCTTATAATAAATTAAGTAAGGGTAAGGCGTTAATAGAGTCCTCGTGCCTTTCATTATTGAATGATGGCACTGACCAACCTTCGGCGATTAGCTTTACCTACCATCGCAGTAACTACAGTGATAAT
>NZ_JAZGQA010000412.1:0-1160 GCF_048593855.1 Yersinia sp. 2542 StPb PI | reverse complement strand
CGGGAATGGGGCGGTTGCATTCACGGAAGTGCATTGAAGTGCCTAAAATAACTATTTTTATTTTCTGCCGAGTCATGCAGTTGTAAAAAAATATTTTCAATAAGCGGGCGCTGAGATGTTAATGCATTCCACTTTTGGAGGGTATAGTTCATGAAGCTGAAAAAAATTATTATCGCCTCACTCGCTATTTGTCTGTTGCCATTGGGTGCTTATGCTAAAGATCTTAAAATTGGCGTTTCCATGGCTTACTTCGATGATAACTTCCTGACAATATTACGTCAGGCTATGCAAAACAAAATGAAAGAAGAAGGGAATGTCACTGGGCAATTCGAGGATGCAAAAGGGGATATTGCCCAACAAATTCAGCAGGTAGAGAATTTTGTCAGTCAAGGGGTCGATGCCATTATTCTGAATCCGGTAGATACTCAAGGTGTAAAGCCAATGATCAAATTAGCTGAACAGGCGAAGATACCATTGGTTTTTGTGAATCGCCGCCCTGAAATAACGTTACCAGCTGGTATGGCCTATGTGGGATCAGATTCTGAGCTTGCAGGTCGTCTACAGATGGAGGAATTAGCGAAGCTGATGGGGGGGAAAGGCAACGTAATGATCCTGATGGGGGAACTCTCGAGTGAGGCTACTCGTGATAGAACTCGGGGAGTAGAGAAAGTTGCAGCTCAGTATCCAGATATTCATATCATTGATAAGCAAACTGCAAAATTTTTCCGCAAAGAAGCGGTAGACGTTACCACTGATTGGGTTTTGTCTGGGCAACAAATAGATGCCATTGCATCAAATAATGATGAAATGGCCATTGGGGCTATTTTAGCCTTAAAACAAGCGAAGAAAAATGGCGTAGTAATTGGTGGCATTGATGGCACACCCGATGCGCTTGAGTTTATTAAGAAAGGCGATTTGAATGTCAGTATTTTCCAAGATGCTAAAGGTCAAGGAGAAGGCGCTGTAGATACTGCGATTAAATTAACCTCCGGCCAGAAAGTTGAAAGCAGTGTTATGATTCCTTATCAACTCATCACTAAAGATAATTATCAGGACTTTGCTAATAAAAATAAAAAGTGAAAACAACCTTTTCCCCTGGCTAATAGTTAATTATAAAAACACAGGAATAAGTTAACTTTTCAAGTCAAATTTTCATACAT
>NZ_JAZGQA010000411.1:0-1183 GCF_048593855.1 Yersinia sp. 2542 StPb PI | reverse complement strand
ATAACGTTAATTCCTAGCTTTAAATATTGTTAAATTATATTTTGTGATCTATTGGTCTGTCTGACTCATGGTAAGTAGTGTTTTATTTTGTTAATTGCTACATCATATCAACATAATGGTTTTTTATTTTATGCAATGGGATGTGACGATCAATTATTTTGTTATAAATGAGTTTGCTTGTAGTATCTGTTGTATGCGACATGTGTGGTGAGACGATTATCAAGTGAATATTTTCCTCCGTATTAATGACCACTCTTCTTTATTCTGCGAGTGTATAAGCTCTATATTTTAGGGCGATATTTTCCTATGGCGGGGGTTGTTATTCTCTGGATACAAAGTGTATGAGATGGAATTAATTCATTAGATAATTACATTTAACCAGGCATGTTCATTTTCTACCGCCAGGATAATTTTATTTCAGGGGGAGGGGATGTTTAATTGCGTTATTGATGTGAAAGATAATTACTTTCGGCACGGTCTGTTTATTCTGCTCAGCGAAACACTGGCGGAATATCATACTGAGCAAGGAATAAGTAATGAGGTGAGCAACGGTCAAATTACCTTCAGCGGTACCCCGAATATCCAGACGCGGCTGGTATTTATTGATGCAGACAACACCTATTTTTGTCAGGCATTCGAACAGACGATCAGGCTTAATCAACGTTGGTCCCCGAGTGTTTTCATCATTCTCAAGTCAAGACATGTTCGCCAGCCTCGCGAGATGGCGTTGGATGAGGTGGTGCGCATTCTCTATAAAGATGACGAGGCCACTATCAGGGAGGCGCTCATCTCATGGGCCTTGACGAAAAAGCCTGCGACTGCTCTGCCGATTTCGGGGGAACTTGGTGATGAGAATGATGTGCGCCTGGTGAGTCTGACGAGATGCGAGCGTGTTGTTATTTACTTGTTTGGCGAGGGTTTTACCGGAAAAAGTATCTCCCAGATTTTGAGTAAAAGTGAAAAGACCATCAGCGGACAGAAGCGGTCAGCGATGAGGAAGCTGGATGTATGCAGTGATGTGGAGTTGTTCTGTAAAGTCCATCAAGGCCAGGGGGGGTTATTGCATTAAGGGTTGCGTGTTATGCCATTGCATTCGCAGCTGATATTAATTTTATTATCCAGGGTTCGACTCAAATATTGATATTAAATTGTTAAAAATGCCAAACATTATTGTAATGGCATA
>NZ_JAZGQA010000410.1:0-1191 GCF_048593855.1 Yersinia sp. 2542 StPb PI | reverse complement strand
AGTACTATTATGGAAAAGCCATCGCTAAAAAGAGATGGCTTTTATTTCTTTATAAATCACTTAGTCGGCAGTTTTATATCTTTAAACATCGCTTCAATATCTTCATTAGAACGTAAGGCAACCGCTTTATCCACCACATCACGGGTCAGATGTGGGGCGAAACGCAGAATAAAGTCATACATATAACTGCGCAAGAAAGTGCTGCGGCGGAAACCAATTTTCGTGGTGCTGTAGGTAAAGATATCACGGGCATCAACTATCACCAGATCAGGATCTTGGATCGGATCAACTGCCATACTGGCGATAACCCCCACACCCAGCCCTAATCGCACATAGGTTTTAATCACATCGGCATCTGTCGCGGTAAACACAATGCGCGGTGTCAGGCCAGCACGATTAAATGCAGTATCCAGTTCAGAACGACCAGTAAAACCAAAGGTATAAGTCACAATCGGGTATGCTGCCAGCTCTTCAATGCTGACGTGGGTTTTACCTGCTAAAGGATGATCAGGCTTCACTACCACAGCACGGTTCCAGTGATAGCACGGCAACATAATCAGGTCGTCATATAAATGCAGCGCCTCAGTGGCAATAGCGAAATCAGCGCTCCCTTTAGAAACCGCTTCGGCTATTTGGGTCGGCGAGCCTTGATGCATATGAAGCGACACACGCGGGTAGCGCTCGATAAAACCTTTAATCACATTCGGCAATGCATAACGCGCCTGAGTATGGGTAGTGGCTACATACAGCGAACCTTTATCAGGATAGGTATGTTCACCGGCAACGGCTTTGATAGCATCTACTTTGGACAAGACTTCACGGGCAATACGGATGATTTCCAGCCCTGCGGGGGTCACCTGCGTGAGATGTTTGCCACTGCGGGCAAAAATTTGGATACCCAGCTCATCTTCCAGCATGCGGACCTGCTTACTGATCCCCGGCTGCGAGGTATACAGTCCTTCTGCGGTGGACGATACGTTAAGGTTGTGATTGACCACCTCAACAATATAACGGAGCTGCTGCAATTTCATATCGATACCATCCTAGGTTGAACACTGTGGGAACGCCACAGTTTGGTATATCGGTATCACCCGGTATGCCGAGAAGTTATTAACTAAAACCCGTAAACTGCATGGTGCGAAGCTGGTCAGTATTGACCTTATAATAACATTAGGTGATAAGAAAATATTT
>NZ_JAZGQA010000040.1:0-28153 GCF_048593855.1 Yersinia sp. 2542 StPb PI | reverse complement strand
CTTTATTCAGTTGGATGTTACTCAGCGGGGAGCAGTAGAACAGGCTGTTTTAAATGCTTTAGAGGTTATGAGTTCTATTGATGTACTTATAAATGTTGCAGGTATTGCCTATTTCAGTAGTCCACTAACCACTACGGATTTAGAATGGAAAAATACATTTGATGTTAATGTGAATGGTTATTTTTATCTGACTCGCTCGCTGTTGCCGGTACTGATTAATAGCCCTTCAGCACAAATAATAAATATGTCATCAGTATGGGGTACCAGAGGAAACAAAGATATGTATGCATATTCTGTTTCTAAATATGCAGTTCAAGGTATGACTGATGGGTTACGAGAATATTGCAAACCATTAGGGATTAAAGTAACAAGTATTATATTGGATAAAGTTGATACGTCATTTAGAGAGCTAATGGATGACCATATTAATATTTCAAGGGAACAAAAGAAGAGAATGCTTGCGGCCTCTGATGTTGCTGACACGGTCAGTTATTTATTGAAAACATCCAAAAATGCACTTGCATCTTCTATTGTTCTTGACGCAGTACTTTGGAGATAGTCAGATGAATAAATATCTTGTTTTGCTTTGTGTTGTCCTCTCCACTTTTTTCTGGGGATCGAATTTTAATGTCGCAGCATTAATTGTCAACCACGTTTCTCCTCTGTTAGCTGCAACTGAGAGGTTTGTTATTGCTAGTGTCACTATATTAGCGGTACTTTTGTTACGAGAAAGAAATAGCTGGATTGTCCTGAAAAAGAATTATCTGGCATTTGTCTTGCTGGGTCTTTGCGGTATTACAGGTTTTAATTTGGCTTTCTTTATTGGATTACAAACCACTACGCCGATAAATGGCGCGCTTATTATGGCCACCTCGCCAATTACAACTGCGCTTCTTTTCACTCTTTGTGAAAGGCAGAAAATATCACGGGTACAATGTGTCGGCATGCTGATCAGTTTATTAGGTGTTTTATTGGTTATCAGTAAAGGTTCTATTAGTAACCTACTTAATATGGAGTTTAATCAAGGGGATATGATTATCTTACTTGGGAATATTGCATGGGCTGCTTATACTGTTGGCTGCCGTAAATACACTGTAGGTGCTACCCCCTTGCAAATAACCAGTTTTACGATGCTGTTTGGTACGTTAGGTATCGTTATGTTTGCTTATTACACTGAAGGTACATTCAGTGGATTGTATAATATTTCTGCATTTAATCATGGCGCATTAATTTACATGGGAATTGCAGGGTCGGTATTGGCCTATTTATTCTGGAATGTGGGTATTAAGAATTTAGGCGCGGCTAACACGGCTGTTTTCTTCAACCTCGTACCGGTATTTACCATGATATTAGCTATTTTTAATCATATTTTACCTACGGGATTGCAGTTATCAGGTGCTGTTTTGGTCATCGCGGGTGTTATTTGTGCAACCCAGTCTTATAAAATGTTTTTTCGCCGCAAGCCATTAACAAAACCGAATGTTGGCTCCGTGTGAGAAGTGAATAGTTTAATTAAGGACACGAGGCAGTCGCCACTCGTGTCCGGGAAATTCCGCAACCAGCGGTAACCCCCAGAGTCAGAATCGCTATTTGGGGGTAACTCATTGATTAAAATCTCAACTCTTCTTAACGAACTCTGATTTCAACTTCATTGGACCAAACCCATCAATTTTACAATCGATATTGTGATCCCCTTCAACCAGGCGGATGCCTTTCACTTTGGTGCCAATTTTCAGCGTTGAAGAACTGCCTTTTACTTTCAGGTCTTTAACAACAGTTACTGAGTCACCGTCAGCCAACAAATTACCGTTGGCATCGCGCACCACCAGGTCGTCCTGGCCGGTGGCTGAAGGGCTATTTTCCGACCACTCATGACCACACTCCGGGCAATTCAGTTGTTCACCTTCTTGCCATGTAAATTCAGAACTACATTTTGGACAGTTTGGTAAATCCTGCACGTTAACCTCTTGAAATTAAATTGAATAAATATAAAAAAGTGACAAATAACAGTCTGCTATATTGATGTTCACATATTTTACACTTTTTATCGCATTAAAGAATAGCCAGGTGGCCAGTAACCCAGGTAAATAATTACGGGTGTATCGGTGTAGCCATCTTTGAATCCTGCCACGTGATGGCATTTTTTATGGTTTAGATGATATAAGGATGATTGGCTGAACTAAGGGGATTTTATTAAAAATTGTCGGTATACCCTGTTACCACCTGTTAGTGGAACAGTGATAACTGAATCCCGCTTACTTTTGCCCTAAGCGCCGATGTTGTTCAAGTTCATAGTCGATAAAAGCATTGATCATCGTCCGGTAAACTTTCTCTATGATCTCTTCTGCTAATCCCGCTTTGCTGGCTTCTGCTGTGACACGATCTATTACCATCTGCACCCGATCTGGCGCCCGTACTGCGTTCTGATCCTGCTTAAATGCGGCGGCCGCTTTTACACATTGGCTCCGTTGCGCGATTAACGCGACAATTTGCGAATCTATGCCATCAATAGCCGCTCTGATATCCTCGATCGAAGAGAAATGCATTAGTTGTACCTCTTTGCTAGTACGAAATTATCACGTTAACACAGTGGTTAAGTTGGTGCTATTCAGAGGGGGGCTGAGTGTCTTTGGCTGCCTTATCACCATTTTTCGGTTGATGGGTCATATCACTGCGGATCTGCGCATGGCTTATCAAGGCAAAAATAAAAGTACCGCCTATAATGTTGCCTGCCAATGTTGGAATAGCGAACGGATAAATAAATTGCTGCCAGGGTAATGAGCCATTAAATACCAGATAGAAGATTTCGACCGAACCAACCACAATATGGGTAAGGTCGCATAGCGCCACTAAATAGGTCATCAGGAAAATGACCCAGATCTTAGCGCCTCCTGCTGATGGCATCATCCATACCATAGTGGCAATGATCCAACCGGAAAATATGCCGTTAGCAAACATCTCAGATGGCGAATTCTCCATCACCCCTTGTGCCAGAGTGACAAATGATGCGCGTGTCGACTCATCAAACACCGGCATATGGATAAAGGAATAGGCCGCAATTCCTGTACCGATAAGGTTGCCCAGTAGCACCAACCCCCATAGGCGAAATAACAGAAGAAAGTTTTGCCCACTCGGTTTTTGCATGATGGGCAGTACCGCGGTCACGGTATTTTCGGTAAATAGCTGTTGGCGGGCCATAATGACAATAATAAAACCAAAGGTATAACCGACATTCTCCAGCAGGAAACTTGCCGGTGAGTCAGGTAGTTTTGCGTGAAAAATGCCTTTGGCAATAAGCGATGCCCCCATTGAAAGGCCGGCAGCAATGGCGGACCACAGCAGTGCAAAGCTGTCGCGCTCTAACTCTTTTTGCCCCTCGAGGCGGATCAATTCATGGATTGCGGCTGCTTTTGAGGGAAGTTCCTTCTCATTTATTTCTATCTCTTTTCCCTGCTTTTGTTCCTCACTTTCCACTTTCAATTCACCCTTATTCTGCGACAGTTTTTCATCATTCATAGGGATTTCCCGGTTGGTAGATAAATAATTGTGGTGGTTGGAACACAAAAAATAAGGGAAGGCAGACATAATAAGCGTAGTCGCTATTTATTATTCTCGGGCTAATGGTGAGTTGTTAGTGGGTCTTTGTTGGGGGGAGTAAAATAGCCATCAGAAGAGGGGGAAAAGTAACCAAACGTTAATCTTGTTGGTTTTTTCTACAGAAATTTGATCTTATACCGAATAATACCTCTATAAGGGTAGGGTCAGGGTTAGACCCACGCTACGTAAGGATTAAGCCTTATGTTATCATTCGGTTTTCCTGAAACAACAATCCTACGATGGAAACCAATCCTTCATGTTGGAAGCTAAAAACCTGACCTGCATCCGAGATGAGCGAAGCTTGTTCCAACAGTTAAGCTTTTGTGTGGCTGCTGGGGAGATAGTGCAGGTTGAGGGGCAAAATGGTGCAGGTAAAACCAGTCTGTTGCGGATTTTAGCCGGACTGGCCGATGCAGATGAAGGGCAGGTGAGCTGGTTGGGGGCGAATATTCGCCGAGATCGCGCTAAATATCATCAGGATTTATTGTTTTTAGGCCATCAACCGGGAGTTAAGTCGGTACTGACGCCTTTTGAAAATCTGGCGTTTTATCAGTCGGTGTTACAAAAGGTCGATAGCGCCGCAATCTGGCAGGCTTTGTCTCAGGTCGGGTTGGTGGGTTATGAAGATTTACCGGTATCTCAATTATCGGCTGGGCAGCAACGGCGCGTGGCCTTGGCCCGTTTGTGGTTGAGCAAGGCTCCACTATGGATTCTGGATGAACCGTTGACCGCGATTGATAAGCAGGGGGTTGCTACCCTGTTAGATCTGTTTGTTGAGCATGCAGCTAACGGTGGCATGGTACTGCTTACCACACATCAGGATCTGAACGATGTTGGTCAGAGTGTGCGTAAAATCCGTTTAACCAACACGCAGGAGAATTAATGTTTATCAGCGTGTTGCGTCGTGAATTAAAAATAGCCTTTAGAAAAGGGGCAGAGATAGTTAACCCGCTCTGGTTTTTTCTGATTGTCATCACACTGTTTCCGTTAGGGATAGGCCCAGAACCGCAATTATTGGCGCGTATTGCACCGGGGATTGTCTGGGTGGCGGCATTGCTTGCATCGTTACTCTCTTTGGAGCGGCTATTTCGCGATGATTTCTACGATGGCTCCCTTGAACAGTTGTTGTTATTACCCGCGCCACTGGCACTCACGGTGTTAGGCAAAGTGTGTGCTCACTGGGTCGTTACCGGATTACCTTTGCTTATTTTATCTCCGCTGGTCGCTCTGTTGCTGTCTCTTGATAGTAATACCGCGATTGCCATGGCGCTCACGCTGCTGTTGGGGACGCCAACCTTAAGTTTTATCGGGGCTATTGGTGTGGCACTGACGGTGGGGTTACGCAAGGGAGGGGTGCTGCTGAGTTTATTGGTGTTGCCGCTGTATATCCCGGTGCTGATATTTGCTACTGCGGCCATTGATGCGGCTTCTATGTCACTGCCGATTGATGGGTATCTGGCGATTTTGGGGGCAATGCTCGCGGGGAGTGTAACACTTGCGCCTTTTGCCACCGCCGCTGCATTGAGAGTGAGTGTGAACTAGCAGTTGAATGCCACTCAGAAGGTAACAATTTCTTAAAAGAAGCCTGTAGTTAAAATATAAGAATTTTCAGAAGCTTAAGCGCGGTAGCCAACGCAGTCAGAGCAGATTGTGCGCCGTACCCTGCGCCGGCATTGCCACTGAGTGATGCCTGTCCAATTTTACTGTGAGCAATGAAAAATGTGGAAATGGTTTCATCAATTCGCTAAACCCGAGCGGCTCTATACGCTGTGTGGTCGGTTTGTCCCGTGGCTGGGTATTGCTGCTGTGGTCTGTTTGATGGTGGGCTGGGTGTGGGGATTTGGTTTCGCCCCCTCTGATTATCAGCAAGGCAACAGTTTCCGTATCATTTACTTGCATGTTCCGGCGGCGATCTGGTCGATGGGGATCTATATGTCGATGGCGATTGCGGCACTTGTTGGCCTGGTCTGGCAAATGAAAATGTCTGATAACCTCGTAGCCGCCATGGCGC
This sequence comes from Yersinia sp. 2542 StPb PI, assembly GCF_048593855.1. Taxonomy (NCBI): domain Bacteria; kingdom Pseudomonadati; phylum Pseudomonadota; class Gammaproteobacteria; order Enterobacterales; family Yersiniaceae; genus Yersinia; species Yersinia sp. 2542 StPb PI. The sequence continues at coordinate 22,545 of NZ_JAZGQA010000040.1, read as the reverse complement.
CGGTCGGCGCGGTGTTTACCTTTATTGCCTTGGTCACCGGTTCTACCTGGGGTAAACCGATGTGGGGAACCTGGTGGATTTGGGATGCGCGATTGACCTCTGAGTTAGTGTTGCTATTCCTCTATCTTGGCGTGATTGCGCTGTATAACGCATTTGACGACCGCAAGTTGGCCGGGCGGGCTGCGGGTATTTTGGTGCTGGTCGGTGTGGTCAATATTCCAATCATTCATTTCTCCGTGGTGTGGTGGAACACCTTGCATCAAGGTTCCACTAACATGCAACAAAGCATTGATCCAAGTATGCGTTCGCCGTTACGTTGGGCGATTTTTGGCTATTTGTTGTGCTTTATTACTCTGACATTAATGCGCCTGCGCAACTTGATTTTGCAGCAAGAGCGCCATCGCCCTTGGGTAAGCGCCCTATTGCGTAAGGAGCCACGTCTATGAATCCGGCCTTTAACTCTTGGGCGGCATTTTTCGCCATGGGCGGCTATGCCTTTTATGTCTGGCTGGCGGTGGCGGTTACTTTGCTGTCTCTGCTTAGTTTGTGGGGACATACGCTGTGGCAGCACAAACAATTATTAGCGGATATTCAGCGTCGTCAGGCGCGGGAACTGCGCATTCGGCAGGCAAATCAGACTCAGCATTCCGTCCGTTCGCAGGAGAAACAGCAGTGAACCCACGTAGAAAAAGTCGGCTCTATCTGGTGATGGTGGTTTTGATCGGTATCGGTCTGACCACCACTCTGGTGTTGTACGCACTGCGTGCCAATATCGATCTGTTCTATACCCCTGGCGAAATCTTGCAGGGTAAAGGGGAGCGCCACGAGAAGCCGGAAATAGGTCAGCGTTTACGTATCGGCGGCATGGTGATGCCGGGGTCGGTGAAACGTGATGATAAGACGCTGGAAATGAGTTTCAAGGTTTATGATGCGCGCGGCGCAATCACCGTCACTTATACCGGCATTTTACCGGACCTGTTCCGCGAGGGGCAGGGGGTGGTAGCGCAAGGTGTATTCGCTGAGGGCAATACGGTAAATGCGAAAGAAGTGCTGGCAAAGCATGATGAAAAATACACACCACCAGAAGTAAAAGAGGCGATGAAAGAAAACCACACCCGTCCCGCAGAGGCTTACAGTAGCACTAAGCGTGAGGATAATGCCTCATGATGCCTGAAATGGGGAGTTTTCTGTTATGCCTGGCACTGGCTATCTCGCTATTGCTGAGTTTGTATCCGCAATGGGGCGCTGCGCGTCAAGATGCCCGTATGATGGCGGTTGGCAGACCCTTGACGTACGGTATGTTCGCTACCATCGCACTGTCATTTATATGTCTGGTGTATGCGTTTGTGGTGAATGATTTCACTGTCTCCTATGTGGCGGCGAACTCAAATTCACACCTGCCGGTTTATTATCGTATTGCGGCGACCTGGGGCGCACATGAGGGATCGCTGCTGCTGTGGGTGTTGCTGCTAAGTTGCTGGTCGCTGGCTGTTGCGCTCTTTAGCCGTTCAATGCCGGATGATGCGGTAGCCCGAGTACTGTCGGTGCTGGGGATGATTACCGGCGGTTTCCTGTTGTTTATTATTCTGACGTCAAATCCGTTTACCCGCACCTTGCCGGACTTCCCAATTGACGGTAATGATTTAAATCCGTTGTTGCAGGATGTCGGGTTGATTTTCCATCCGCCACTGCTTTATATGGGTTATGTGGGGTTCTCGGTAGCTTTTGCTTTCGCGATAGCTTCCTTAATGGCTGGCCGACTTGATAGTGCCTGGGCGCGCTGGTCACGGCCGTGGACTCAAGCGGCATGGGTGTTCCTGACCATGGGGATCGTGCTCGGTTCGGCGTGGGCCTATTATGAATTAGGCTGGGGCGGCTGGTGGTTCTGGGATCCGGTTGAGAATGCCTCGTTTATGCCTTGGCTGGCAGGTACGGCGTTAATTCACTCACTGGCAGTGACCGAAAAACGTGGCACATTCAAAGCGTGGACGGTATTGCTGGCGATTACGGCATTCTCTCTATGCCTAATGGGCACCTTCCTGGTGCGTTCCGGCGTATTGGTTTCGGTGCACTCTTTTGCCTCTGATCCGGCTCGTGGCATGTTTATTCTGGCTTATCTGGTGATTGTTATCGGTGGCTCATTGCTACTGTATGCAGTTAAAGGCGCACAAGTGCGCAGCCGTACTCAGCATGAGGTGTTCTCACGCGAGACTTTCCTGCTCGGTAATAATGTGCTGCTGATCGCCGCAATGTTGGTGGTGCTTCTGGGGACTTTGTTGCCATTGGTGCACAAGCAACTGGGACTGGGCAGTATTTCAATCGGCGAACCGTTCTTTAATACCATGTTTACCTGGTTGATGGCCCCAATGGCACTGTTGATGGGGATCGGGCCGTTAGTGCGTTGGCGTCGTGATGAGCCGAGCAAACTCTGGAAACGCCTCAGTGTGGCTCTGGTCATCACTTTGTTGTTGTCGATATTGGTACCCTGGCTGCTGCAAGACACTATTGCCGGTATGACCGTGGTCGGTTTGATGATGTCTATCTGGGTCATTATCCTGACATTGATGGAGTTGCATGAGCGAGCAACTCACCGCCATGGTTTTTGGCGTGGTTTAACGCACTTATCTCGCAGTCACTGGGGCATGGTGTTGGGGCATTTGGGTGTGGCGGTGACGGTGATCGGTATTGCCTTTAGCCAAAATTACAGTGTTGAGCGTGATGTACGCATGAAGGCTGGTGATAGCATCGATATTCACGATTATCACTTCGTGTTCCGCGATGTTCACGATATCAAAGGATCGAACTATACCGGCGGTGTTGGCATTATTGATGTCACCCGTCATGGTAAACCTGAAGCCACCTTACATGCGGAGAAACGTTATTACAGTGTGGCCCGTTCTATGATGACTGAAGCCGCTATTGATGGTGGCTTCAGCCGTGATCTCTACGCCGCACTGGGTGAAGAACTGGATGACGGGTCATGGGCGGTGCGCTTGTATTACAAACCTTTTGTCCGCTGGATCTGGTTCGGTGGGGTATTTATGGCTATCGGCGGCATCTTCTGCATGCTTGATCCGCGCTATCGGATGAGCAAAAAGTTAAAGCGCAGTGCTGCATCGGAGGCTGAATAATGAAATCTCACTTTTCATTCAATAAGCTGATGTTTATTCCGCTGGTACTGTTTTTACTGCTGGTTGTGGCCTTTTTAGTGCAATTGACTCGCAATGCTAATGGCGAGGATCCGACGATGTTGGAGTCCGCGCTGATTGGTAAACCGGTGCCAACGTTCAAGCTTGAATCGCTTGAGCAACCGGGGAAAACCTTTGATCAGGCAGTATTACATGATGGTAAGCCGATGTTACTTAATGTCTGGGCAACCTGGTGTCCGACGTGCCGCGCTGAGCATCAATATCTGAATAAGCTGGCGGCCCAAGGCATCCGTGTGGTGGGCTTGAACTATAAAGATGATCGTGTCAAAGCGGTGCAATGGCTCAATGCACTGGGTAATCCTTACGCACTGAGTTTGTATGATGGTGATGGCATGTTAGGGCTGGATCTGGGGGTTTATGGTGCGCCGGAAACTTTTCTGATCGACGGGCAGGGTATTATCCGTTATCGCCATGCCGGTGATCTGAACGATCGCGTCTGGCTGCAAGAAATTCTGCCGTTGTATAAGAAGTATCAGGGGGGCGCATGAGATTACTAAGCCTGATCTTCGGCCTTATGCTGAGTTGGAGTTTGTTTGCCGCCATCGATACCTACACCTTTAAATCTGAGGCACAAGAGCAGCAGTATCGGGAACTGACCGAACAACTGCGCTGCCCTAAATGTCAGAACAACAGCATTGCCGACTCCAACGCGATTATTGCTGCTGATATGCGTGCCAAAGTGTATGAACTGATGCAGCAGGGTAATTCCAAACAGCAAGTCATTGACTATATGGTGGCCCGCTACGGCAACTTCGTCACTTACGAGCCGCCGGTGACGGCTGCAACGCTGATTCTGTGGGTGGGGCCGGCTCTGTTTGTGCTATTTGGGGCCGTAGTGGTGATATTACGTGCACGGCGACGAGTGGAGAAAGAGACCCCACTGTCGGCGCAGGAACAGCAACGGTTACACCATCTGCTCGCCGAACATGCTCGCGGTGTGGAAAAATCGACGGTGGTGCAACACAGCATCGCGACTAAACACGCGAAGACAAACAGGAAACAACCATAATGGCTTTTTGGCTGATAGTGATCATTTTGCTGGCGGTCGCGGGTGCCTTGTTGGTTATACCTGCCATGCGGCAAGACACGGATTCACCGACGACCACCCGGGATGAATTGAACAAGGCTATTTATCAGGATCGGTTATCTGAACTGGCAGAAGATGAAGCGCAAGGCGTGGTAGAACAGCGACCTGAACTGATTCAGGAACTGCAACAAAACCTGCTGACAGATATCCCCCAACAACCGGATGAGGAGATAAGCCCGATTAACCGCTGGGTGTTACTGCCCGGGGTGGTGATACTGGTGGTGGTCGCCGTGGGGTTATACCTAAAAACCGGTGGTTTGGCTCAGGTGCAGGCATGGCATCAGGTTGTTGCACAAATGCCCGAATTACGTGCCAGAGTTGCCAATGAGCGGGCGGAGCCTTTGAGTATGGAAGAGGTAGCACGTTTAGGGCTGGGCTTGCGTACTTCTTTGCAGCAAGATATTGCTAACGTCAATGATTGGATGATGCTTGGCCGGGTGGGGATGGCACTGAATAATGCCACTACCGCAACCCAAGCTTTTGCTAAAGCTTATCAGCTTGCGCCCGATAATGAAGATGTCAGACTCGGTTATGCTGAGGTGCTGACACGTTCCAACGATCCACAAGATAATCAGCTGGCAACTCAGATGTTGCGAACGATGGTTGGACAGGATCATACCAATCTGCGCGCCATGAGTTTATTAGCTTTTAATGCTTTTGAGCAGGGTGACTTTAAACAAGCCATTGGTGCATGGGAAGTTATGCTAAAATTGCTGCCTGCTGGCGATTCCCGCATAGAAGTGATAAAACGCAGTATCCAGCAAGCCAAATCACAGGCTGGGCAGGAAACAGCTACACTGGGAATAGAGGTTTCACTCTCCTCTGATGCCGCTCAGAAATTACCTCAGCAGGGAACCCTGATTATATCGGTAACCGATGGAGCAAACCCGGTACCGGTTGCCGTCAAACAACTGCCTGTGAGCCGATTCCCGTTATCAGTAACGTTGGATGACAGTAATGCAATGATGCCAGAGCGTTTGCTCTCTTCGTTGTCTCAGGTGAAAGTGCGGGCACGTCTCTCGCAAGATGGTACGGCCAATCCGCAATCAGGTGACTGGTTTGGTGAGAGCAGCGTGCAGAGTTTCGGTGGGACAGCAAAGCCACAAACAATTAATGTACAGATAAACAAACAGATCCCTTAAGCGTAAGGGGCTGGACAGAATTTCATGGAGAAAATTATGAACTACCGCCTGACTGGGCTGGCTTTTGCCACCGTGCTATTAGTAGGGTGTGCCAGTAGCTCGCCGGATCATATGGAGCAGGGCCGCTCAGATCCGCTGGAAGGTTTTAACCGGGCAATGTTCAATTTTAACTATGAGGTTCTTGATCCTTACGTGGTGCGCCCGGTAGCCGTAGTTTGGCGTGATTACGTGCCACAACCCGCACGTAATGGCACAAGTAACTTCCTGAGTAACCTTGAAGAGCCAGCCAGTATGGTCAACAGCTTCTTGGTGGGTGACCCGTATAATGGCATGAAGCACTTTAACCGCTTCTTCCTGAATACTATTTTGGGCATGGGTGGCTTGATAGATGTGGCGAGTATGGCTAACCCTAAGCTGGCTAAACAAGTCCCTCACCGCTTTGGCAGCACACTGGGCCATTATAATGTTGGTTACGGCCCGTATGTAGTGTTACCGGGCTATGGCAGCTTCACCATTCGTGAGGATGGGGGGAATGCGGCTGATTACGTTTATCCGGTGTTGAGCTATCTCACGTTCTGGATGTCGGCAGGTAAATGGATGGTTGAAGGGATTGAAACCCGTGCTCAGCTATTGGATTCCGATGGGTTGCTGCGTAACTCGTCAGATCCTTATCTGATGGTGCGCGATGCCTACTTCCAACGTCATGATTTCCTGGCGAATGGCGGGCAGTTGAAACCGGAAGTCAATTCGAATGCACAAGCCATTCAGGGTGATTTGGACAGTATCGATTCAGCCAACTGATTCTGATACCTGATTCGAATAATAAAAAAGCGCCGAAAGGCGCTTTTTTATGGGCAAAGGAATTGCCAGTATCCGCTAATTAGAACGCGTAGTTAAAGTTCACGCCGTACAGCAGTGCCGTACCTTTGGAGTCGAACTGATAAGTAGTGCCGCCCACTGCCGCTGGTGTTTTTTCAGTAATATGCACGCTTTGGCCATGCATATAGGAAATACCAACATCCACTGAGGCATCTTTGTTGAAGGCGTAGGTAGTACCAGCACTGATCCAGAAACGGTCTTGGTCTGGAATTGAGATAGTGCGGTTATCTGCCGGAACCGGGCTGTCATCGAAGGCAATACCGGTACGGAAGGTCCAATTATCATCGTGATAATAAGTGGTACCCAGCGCGATGCGGTAAGCATCATGGAAGCCTTCATGTTTTTCAAACAGTGTCTGGCCATTAGTGCCGGTTGCTTTCAGTTCCTGGAACTGGCTCCAACTGGTGTAGGCCATGCTGTAGTGAATCGCCCACTGTGGTGCCACTTTGTTATAGCCAGACACTTCCCAGACTTCTGGTAGGTTCAGAGTTAAAGCACCCGGGATCGTATTACCGCCAGTGCCTCTTGGTGGTGGCAGTTGGTTGCTGAAATCACCATCAAAGTCGATTTTCACTTTTGAGCGGTAAGTGAAGCTATAACGGTTTTCTTTATCAACTTCATACAGCACGCCCGCATTCCAACCATACCCCCACTCTTTACCTTCCATACGGGTAACTTCGGTATTAGCAGGGCGACCCGATAACGGACCAACTTCACCGAGATGGCGTACAATCTTCGCATCGGCGTACACTGCATTAAAGCCCAGGCCGAAACTGAAGTTTTCATTCAGGCGATACGCGGTGCTCAGGTTCAGGTTGGCGGTTTTCAGATCAGTCTGACCGCCAAGAGAACCCGCAGGATAGTCGTCATTGAATTCAGTAGCCAAACCGTAGTTTGAGGTACCAGAGGCACCAATTGCCCATTGCTCATTCAGTGGCATAATAAAGTGGATATTTGGGATCCACTCTGAAGGCGCGATGTTATTGGCATCGGTACTTCTGCCTGAAATGGGTGATGTCCCACTAATGTTGACGTCAGGATCAACATAAACAAAGCCGCCAGAGAAAGAAGGGCGGTCGAACAAAGTCATTGCTGCGGGGTTACGGCTACCAACTGATGCGTTGTCGGCAACGGCGCCTTCACCAGAGAAAGAACGCCCCAATGCAGCGGCTGAATATTCATTCAACTGGAAGCCAGCCGCAGAAACGTTCGACGATATGATTGCCACTGCAGCTGCCAGAGCTGATCGGGTAAACAGGTTTTTCTGGTTCATGACCAAAACCTCATTGTTTTAATTAATGTTACACACCGTAACAAGAGAATGCGGGATTGTAGGGTCCGTTATCGGTCAGACAAAGCAGACCAGTGGCTGAAGTATAGGTCCGACCTGTGTCAGTGTTGCAAGTATGTTTTGGGATTTGTTCGGTTTTGATTGCAAAAAATAGACGTAGTTAACAAAAAACTCACAATTTAGTATCAATTATTACATTATCAATGAATGAGCATACAATTTGACTGTGACCTTTATCACTTAATAAGCCTATAAACAGTAAGTCCTAGTGCCAAGTGACCGACGGTAGTAAAATAGTGACAGAGAAAATATTTTTTTTTGCGCCATGCCTTTTTGTGCTATTTGCACTAACGAATTGGCAATTTGCACCTATTTTGAAATGTCCGTTGAGGAGAATTGAAGATGTCAGATGCAAGTATTCGATCAACAAGTAATCGCTGTAGTGCGGAAGAAACTGCTGCCTGCTGCTGTATAGATGTTGGTACTATAATGGATAATACTGATTGCACGGCCTCTTACAGTTGTGTGTTTGACAACCGTACTGAAGCTGAAGCGATGCTGAAATCGCTGACCGAAAAAGCGCGTGCTATTGAGTCAGAACCTTGCTTGATTGAGCATAAATTGGAAGAGAAGGACGGCGGTGTTTGTTTAACCATCGACTTTACTTTTGCCTGCCAGGCAGAAACCATGATTTTCCAGCTGGGTCTGCGTTAATTCATGCCGGTAGTCACCGCAACTCAGGTAAGTTGAACCGATCTCTAACGCGAAGCCTTTTGCTTCGCGTTTATTTTTGTCTAATTTCCTCTGTAAATTTATCGCGTTAGATTCATCATTCTTCCCCATCCCCAATGCATCTTTCCCACGATTTTGTCGCTAAAAGTTGCTCCTGCTCTCACTTTCCTGTTCTGTAGGTTTACCAAATGTAAATTTTTGGTTAAAAATAATTAGATCAGGTCAGACCTGTTATTTGTTATGCTTAACTAAAAGCCACTCTATTTATCAGGAGCGTTTATGAGTAAGCCATTACCGCTAGTGACGCGCCAGGGCGATCGCATTGCAATCGTCAGCGGTCTGCGGACCCCTTTTGCCAAGCAAGCAACTGCTTATCATGGCGTACCGGCCGTCGACTTAGGCAAAATTGTGGTCAGTGAGTTGCTGGCCAGAAGTGGCGTTGCTCCTGAGTTAATTGATCAACTCGTATTCGGTCAAGTGGTGCAGATGCCTGAAGCGCCAAATATTGCCCGTGAAATCGTGTTGGGTACCGGCATGAGTGTGCATACCGATGCTTACAGTGTCTCACGCGCGTGTGCCACCAGTTTTCAGGCGGTAGCCAATGTGGCAGAAAGTATTATTGCAGGCTCAGTCACGGTAGCGATAGCCGGTGGTGCCGATTCCTCTTCCGTGCTGCCAATTGGTGTCAGTAAAGCACTGGCGCGAACCTTGGTTGATGTTAATAAAGCGCGAACCCTCTCCCAGCGGCTGAAGTTGTTCAGCCGCTTAAAGTTACGCGATTTGCTTCCTGTTGCCCCGGCAGTGGCTGAATACTCTACCGGCTTGCGCATGGGGGATACCGCAGAGCAGATGGCAAAAACCTATGGTATCAGCCGTGAAGATCAGGATGCTCTGGCGCTACGATCGCACCAAATGGCCGCGATTGCCTGGCAGCAAGGGTTATTACACGATGAGGTGATGACGGCTTATATCCCGCCTTACCGTGATGCTATTACCGAAGATAACAATATCCGCAAAGACTCCACTTTGGCGCAATATGCCAAGTTACGCCCCGCATTCGATCGCCAACACGGCAGTGTCACGGCGGCCAACAGCACCCCTTTGACGGACGGTGCCGCAGCCGTGATGATGATGAGTGAAGCGAAAGCAAAAGAGTTAGGTTTGCAACCGTTGGGTTATCTGCGCAGTTTCGCCTTTTCCGCCATCGATGTTTGGCAAGATATGCTGCTAGGCCCATCTTATGCCACGCCACTGGCGCTGGACCGTGCCGGCATCACGCTGGCTGATTTGACCCTTATCGATATGCATGAAGCATTTGCGGCACAAGCACTGGCTAACCTGAAAATGTTTGCCAGTGATACTTTCGCGCGTGAAAAATTGGGTCGTAGCCAGGCTATTGGTGAAGTTGATATGAGCAAATTCAACGTATTGGGTGGTTCGATTGCCTACGGTCACCCCTTTGCGGCCACAGGCGCCCGGATGATTACCCAAACATTAAATGAATTGCGTCGCCGTGGCGGAGGATTAGGGCTAACGACGGCATGTGCTGCCGGTGGGTTGGGTGCCGCGATGATTTTGGAGGTGGAGTAATGCGTCAGGAAAATTTACTTAACAGCGGTAGTGAAACAGCCTCAGGGGATAGCCGTACCCCAACCGATTCGGTCTTTACCCTCAATGTGCGGCCAGACAATATCGGTGTGATCACCATTGATGTTATTGGTGACAAAGTGAATACCTTAAAGGCTGAATTTGCAGAGCAAATTGCCGAGATACTGCAACAAGCGCAGGCTTTATCACAATTGCAGGGGCTGGTTATTATTTCTGGTAAGCCAGACTCTTTTATTGCTGGTGCTGATATCACCATGATTGCCGCTTGTCGTACCGCGCACGATGCGCGTGTATTGGCACAGAAAGGGCAATCTGTTCTGGCGCAGATCGCTGCATTCCCCATACCGGTGGTGGCTGCTATCCATGGTGCTTGCCTGGGCGGTGGTTTGGAGCTGGCGCTAGCGTGCCATAGCCGCATCTGTTCGCTAGATGACAAAACGGTACTCGGTTTGCCAGAGGTTCAACTCGGTCTGTTGCCCGGATCGGGTGGCACACAACGCTTGCCGCGCTTGATTGGTGTCAGCAAAGCACTGGATATGATTCTCACCGGCAGACAAGTCCGTGCGCGCCAGGCGCTTAAGATGGGGCTGGTGGACGATGCGGTGCCCCACGATATCTTGTTAGATGTGGCGGTCAAACGGGCCAAAGCGGGTTGGCTCGACAGGCCAGTTTTACCTTGGCAGGAACGTCTGCTTAGCGGCCCATTGGGTAAAGCATTACTGTTTAAGATTGTGCGTAAAAAAACGCTGGCGCAGACCAAGGGCCATTATCCGGCGGCGGAGCGCATTATTGATGTGGTGCGTAAAGGATTGGACTACGGTGGCCCCAGTGGTTATGAAGCAGAAGCCAGAGCCTTTGGTGATCTGGCCATGTCCCCCCAGTCAGCTGCTTTGCGTAGCTTGTTCTTTGCCACAACATCACTGAAAAAGGAGACCGGTGGTACAGCGCAGCCTCGTGCTATTCATCGTGTTGGGGTCTTGGGTGGCGGTCTGATGGGTGGCGGAATTGCCAATGTAACGGCCACTCGTGCAGGCTTACCGGTACGTATCAAAGATATTAATCCGCAAGGGATTAATCAGGCGCTAAAATACACTTGGGATGCCTTAGGCAAGCGGGTTCGCAGTAAGCGTATGCGCCCGGCTGAACGGCAGCGCCAGATGATGCTGATTTCCGGCAGCACAGATTATTGTGGTTTTGACTCGGTTGATATCGTAGTTGAAGCTGTATTTGAAGATTTATCATTGAAGCAGCAAATGGTTGCTGATATCGAACGTTTCGGCGCAGCACATACCATTTTTGCCTCCAATACCTCCTCATTGCCGATAAGCCAAATTGCTGCGCAGGCACAGCGACCAGAACAGGTGATCGGCCTGCACTACTTTAGTCCGGTCGATAAAATGCCGCTGGTTGAAGTGATTCCTCATGCAAAAACCAGCGAAGAAACTATCGCAACCACAGTAGCTTTGGCGCGTAAACAAGGTAAAACAGCTATTGTCGTGGCTGATTGCGCTGGGTTTTATGTAAACCGAATTCTGGCTCCGTATATTAACGAAGCTGCTCGTTGTGTACTGGACGGTGAACCTATCGATTCTGTTGACAAAGCGTTGGTGAATTTCGGCTTCCCGGTTGGACCGATCACGCTGTTGGATGAAGTTGGCATTGATGTGGGTACCAAAATCATGCCGATTTTGGTTGAGCAACTAGGGCCGCGTTTTGCTGCACCTCCATCATTTGATGTCATCTTGAAGGATGGACGGAAAGGGCGTAAAAATGGCCGTGGCTTTTATCTCTATCCGGCAGCAACCAAAGGTATTAACTGGAAGAAAAAGCAGGATAAACAAGTCGATACCAGTGTTTATGTCTTGCTGGGTGTGACGCCGAAAGCCCATCTCGAGTCCTCGGTGGTAGCACAGCGTTGTACCATGATGATGTTGAATGAAGCGGCACGCTGTCTGGATGAATCGATAATTCGTAACCCACGCGATGGTGATATTGGTGCTGTGTTTGGCATCGGCTTCCCGCCATTCCTGGGGGGGCCTTTCCGCTATCTGGATAGTCTGGGGGCGGAGAAGGTCGTGAAAACACTCAGATTGTTAGCACAACAATACGGCGAACGTTTTGAACCTTGCCAACTGTTGGTGAGCATGGCCGAACAGCAACAGACGTTTTACCCGCAGGAACGTAATCCAGATGAGGTGCCTGGCGAAGAGCGCTGAGTCTGCAAAAGGGTATTGCTCACGGGGCTTGGCCGCATTTTTCCACTAAACAGGCGGCCGACTAACACCTATTCTTAAGAGTGTGAGCAGGATCACCACCTGCAATTCTAAGGGATTAGGTGGCTGTACACTGGGGGCAACCCGCGCTACCTTAACCAGAATCACGTTAAGTGACTATTCGTGCCAAAATGTATTAATAGGTACTTATTGCGCAGGTGATAAAGTTTAGATTAAGCTGTTGATATGGTTATTATGTAACCATTCAAGGTTGGCTGCCGGTATGCTCGGTGTAAAAAACAGCCATTTTCTTTACCTTAAGTTTCAGGCAAAATGCCCGGCCGCCATAGAGAGACGGCGCGTTATCGTTATGAAGTTTCTTTGCCCATGGCAAAGGTTTCGGCGGTACAGCACGCAAAGCGTTTCTGTATAGCGTTATTTTGTTAACAAAAACGGTGCAATATGCAAGTTTTCATTATGCGTCACGGTGACGCGGCCCTTGATGCAGCAAGTGATGCACAACGGCCTCTTACTCTGTGTGGTCAGGATGAGTCACGTCAGATAGCAAGCTGGCTAAGCGAGCAGTCTGTTGATATCGATCAGATTTTGGTTAGCCCTTATCTACGCGCAGCGCAAACATTAGATGTCGCGCGTGAGGTGATGACGCTACCGGCAGAGCAGGAAGTGATGCCAGAATTAACGCCGGGTGGGGATGCCGCTTTTGTCTGCTGCTATTTGCAGGCATTGGCAAAAGAAGATTGTGCCGCAGTGCTGGTTATTTCGCACTTGCCGCTGGTCGGGTATCTGGTTTCTGAGCTTTGTCCAGGGCAATGCCCACCAATGTTTGCCACCTCGGCAATCGCCTGTGTTGATCTTAATGGTGATACCGGGAAGGGGACATTTGATTGGCAGGTCAGCCCGTCACAACTGTTGGCAAAGGCTTGCCACGGTTAAAACAGTGTTAGTGAATATTCAATCGGCGCGGCATCTCTGTCGCGCCGTTGTTTTTCTGTCAAACCGCATTTCGCGTCTATTCTTCTAACTCAATTAAGACCAGTAATGCCGCAGTCCCACCCCATTCTTTAGGGGCTTGATGGAATGCCAGCACATCGGGATGTTGTGCCAGCCACAAAGGGGTTTGCTGCTTCAGAACATGTTTGCCGTGACCATGCATCACGCAGGCACAATGCACATGCTCCCGCTTACAGGCAGCAATCAGTGCGCCCAACTCCTGTTTGGCCTGTTTCTGGGTTAATCCGTGTAAATCCAAAAACATATCGGGCGAGTAATCACCGCGCCGCAGCTTTTTAACTTCAAAATGATCAACGCCAGGCCGCACATAGCGGGTGGGACCGTCGTAATCCAACTGCGGTTGGAATTCATCGGAAAAATAATAACTGGCATCAACCTGCTCTTGCAGTAATTTTTCCGGTGCGATTCTTTTGCCCAACTTGGGCGGTGTATGCAGAACAATCGTATCTTGTTTCAGCTTCTTCGCCCCAACTATTGACTCCTTAAATAGCTGTAAATCATCAGTCGTGAGGTGATATTTATTTTTCATCATCAGTTCGTTGTACTTATTTGATTACCTCCAGTTTACCTGTTGAGCGTCATCTGTCTAAATAAATGTCTATACCCGTCATATTTCAAGGTGTAGGTGTGTTGGCTGTTCTCGCAATCAAGCGGTTATCCATACAATTTTCAATGTTAATGTGCTTTTCATTATTCGGTTATCATTCAACTGATGTATTGCTGCTGATTTGTCGCGGGCTTCATGGCAAACTAGGGGGATAGATAATGATTTTTCGCACCGTTGTTGGAGAATACCTTGGACAAGATTTTCGTCGATGAAGCAGTAAATGAGCTGCACACCATTCAGGATATGCTGCGCTGGGCAGTTAGCCGGTTTAATGCGGCCAATATTTTTTATGGTCACGGTACTGATAATCCGTGGGACGAAGCAGTACAACTGGTTTTCCCAAGCCTGTTTTTACCGATAGATATCCCTGAGGATATGCGCAGTGCGCGCCTGACGTCGAGCGAGCGGCACCGTATTGTCGAACGGGTGATCCGCCGGGTTAACGAGCGAATTCCGGTTGCTTATCTGACCAATAAAGCTTGGTTCTGCGGCATGGAATATTATGTTGATGAGCGTGTATTGGTGCCACGTTCACCGATAGCTGAATTGATTAATAACAGCTTTGATGGTCTGATCAGACACCAGCCTAAGCATATTCTGGATATGTGTACCGGCAGTGGTTGTATTGCTATTGCTTGTGCCTATGCCTTCCCAGACGCTGAAGTGGATGCTGTCGATATCTCTAATGATGTTCTGGCAGTAACTGAACATAATATTCAACAGCATGAGATGGAACATCAGGTCACACCGATTCGCTCTGACCTGTTCCGTGATTTACCACCAATCAAATATGACTTGATTGTCACTAATCCACCGTATGTTGATGCCGAAGATATGGCCGACTTACCGCAGGAGTTCCGCTTCGAGCCTGAACTTGGGTTGGCTGCTGGCAGCGATGGCTTGAAACTGGCTCGCCGTATTCTGGCTTGCGCCCCGGACTTCTTGCAAGATGATGGCGTGTTGATTTGCGAAGTGGGCAACAGCATGGTGCATTTGATGGACATGTATCCTGATGTGCCGTTTACCTGGCTGGAGTTCGACAACGGCGGTGATGGCGTATTTATGCTGACCAAACAGCAACTGATTGACTGCGCTCCGCATTTTAGTATGTACCGCGACTAATCGATCTCTGCTTATAAAGTCTGTCAGTGTGATAAATATCATGCTGGCAGATTGTTTATGACTAAATGGTAAGGAGCCGTGATGGCTGGCAACAGTATTGGGCAGTTTTTCCGCGTCACCACTTTTGGTGAATCTCACGGCATCGCCTTGGGGTGTATTATTGATGGCGTCCCTCCGGGCATTCCAATCACCGAAGCTGACATTCAGTTGGATCTCGACCGGCGTCGCCCGGGTACCTCACGCTATACCACTCAACGCCGCGAGCCGGATCAGGTGCGTATTTTATCTGGCGTGTTTGAGGGGGTAACCACCGGTACCAGCATCGGGTTGATGATTGAGAATACTGACCAGCGGTCACAGGATTACAGCACGATTAAAGATGTCTTCCGCCCAGGCCATGCTGACTATACCTACGAACAAAAATACGGTGTGCGTGACTATCGAGGAGGAGGCCGCTCTTCAGCCCGTGAAACCGCGATGCGTGTTGCCGCCGGTGCCATTGCTAAAAAGTATCTGGCGCAGAAATTCGGGGTGCAGGTGCGTGGCTATCTGGCACAAATTGGTGATATTAGTTGTGATTTGATTGATTGGGATTTGGTTGAACAAAATCCGTTCTTCTGTCCTGACGCCAGTAAATTGGAGCCGCTGGATGCGCTGATGCGTGAACTGAAAAAAGCCGGTGACTCTATTGGAGCCAAAATTACCGTGGTCGCTGAACACGTGCCAGTTGGTTTGGGTGAGCCAGTATTTGACCGTTTAGATGCAGATTTGGCCCATGCGCTGATGAGTATCAATGCGGTGAAAGGGGTGGAAATCGGTGATGGCTTTGCTGTTGTTACTAAGCGTGGTAGTGAAAACCGTGATGAGATTACCCCACAAGGTTTCCAGAGCAATCATGCCGGGGGCATTTTAGGCGGCATCAGCAGCGGGCAACCGGTTGTGGCCCATATCGCTTTGAAACCGACATCCAGCATTATGGTACCAGGGCAAACCATTAACCGGCAGGGTGAGGCGGTTGAGATGGTTACCCGTGGTCGCCATGACCCTTGTGTCGGTATTCGCGCCGTCCCTATTGCTGAGGCCATGATGGCTATTGTGTTAATGGATCACTTGCTGCGCCAGCGTGCACAGTGCGGTGATGTGGTTTCCGACGTTCCGCGCTGGTAGGCACAATGAACAAATGGATTGTGGCTGCAGTGGCACTTGCCGCTACCGTAGCACTCACCGCTATAGCCCCGGTCATGGCGGCGACGCCATGGCAACAGATAGCCAACCCGGTTGCAGGTTCTCCACAGTCGATTGGTGGTTTTGCCAACGGCTGCGTTATCGGTGCAATGCCTTTGCCGCTCCAATCGGCAGATTATCAGGTGATGCGCCCGGATCAGCGCCGTTATTTCGGTCATCCTGATTTACTGAACTTTATCCACCGTCTGAGTGCGCAGGCTGAGCAACATCGCTTGGGGACGGTATTGATTGGCGATATGGCAATGCCCGCCGGTGGGCGCTTTAGTAGCGGGCATGCCAGTCACCAGTCTGGTTTGGATGTGGATATCTGGCTACAACTGCCAGTACAGCGCTGGAGCCAACAGCAATTGCTGAAACCGCAACCTGTTGATTTGGTGGCAGCCGACGGCAAACGGGTCGTCCCCGCACTCTGGCAACCTCAGGTCGAGAGTCTTATCAAGTTGGCGGCGAACGATAACGAAGTGACGCGTATTTTCGTCAATCCGGCGATTAAAAAGCAACTGTGTCTGGATGCCGGAACGGATCGTAATTGGTTGCATAAAGTGCGCCCGTGGTTCGGCCATCGTGCACATATGCATGTAAGATTGCGCTGCCCGGCAGATAGCCTGGAGTGTTTGGATCAAGACACGCCTCCTGCGGGGGATGGTTGTGGTGCAGAACTGGAAAGCTGGTTCCAGCCCCATCAACCGAGTGCTAAACCGGGTAAAACCTTACCCCCACCATTGCCGCCTTCATGTCAGGCTTTGTTGGATAACCATTTTGCTGCGGAATAAATCATGGATTGGTTTACGCTGGGCCCTGAGGTTTTAGGGATACTGTTTGTCGTCGCCTTATTGGCGGGTTTTATTGATTCCATTGCGGGTGGCGGAGGCTTGCTCACCGTGCCGGCATTACTGGCGGTTGGATTACCACCGGCACAGGCGTTGGCGACCAATAAATTGCAATCGGTCGGCGGGTCATTATCCGCCAGCCTCTATTTTATCCGCCGTGGGGCGGTGAATTTAAAAGAGCAAAAGCTAACCATTGCTCTAACGCTGGTCGGCTCAATGCTGGGTGCTATTTTGGTTCAGCATATGCGGGCCGATATTTTGCGGCAAATTCTGCCATTGCTGGTGATAGGGATTGGTGTTTATTTTCTGCTCACCCCCAAACTGGGTGAGGTTGATCGGCAACGCCGTCTATCCGCACTACCCTTTGCCTTGATTGCTGGCGGTGGTGTCGGTTTTTATGATGGTTTCTTTGGCCCCGGAGCCGGTTCTTTCTATGCGCTGGCCTTTGTGACGCTGTGCGGATTTAATCTGGCGAAATCCACCGCTCATGCCAAAGTGCTTAATTTTACCTCCAACTTGGGTGGCCTGACCTTCTTCATCGTCGGCGGCAAAGTAGTGTGGAGTATCGGGTTGGTGATGCTAGTAGGACAGGTGTTGGGCGCACGCCTTGGTGCACATATGGTGTTGACCAAAGGCCAAAAATTAATCCGCCCAATGATTGTCGTGGTGTCATTCGTAATGAGCTGCAAGCTGCTGTATGACAGCCACGGTTCTGAGATCTCCTCCTGGTTAGGGTTACACGTTTTCGCATAACTTAAGGTATCAAAATAGCAGTGAGCCTGACTGTCGCTGACGATACCGCTCTTACGGACCCAAGTATGACCCATGATTATCAGCAATTAATCGATGTTTTTAATGCCTGTTTTAGCGACCAATATAATACCCGGCTGGTAAAAGGTGACGATGAGCCTATTTATCTGCCTGCCGATGACGAATTTCCCTATCATCGGGTGATTTTTGCCCATGGTTATTATGCCAGCGGGATGCATGAGATCTCCCATTGGTGTATTGCCGGTGAAGAGCGGCGCAAGTTGGTCGATTTTGGTTATTGGTACTGCCCGGATGGGCGTGATGCATTAACCCAGAGCCAGTTTGAAGTGGTTGAGATCAAGCCACAGGCACTGGAATGGATGTTCTGTGTAGCGGCGGGTTTCCCTTTCAACGTCAGTTGCGACAACCTGGAGGGTGATTGTGAGCCGGATCGCATCACATTCCAGCGCAAAGTACGCCAACAAGTGCTGTGGAATTTAGAAAACGGTATATCCCCACGACCTGCAGGCCTTATTCAGGCACTACAATCGTTTTACAATACGCCGCCGTTGGTAGCCGCGCTTTTCCCTTACCCGGAAGATCTCGTGTAGCTTGCAGCCTGGCTGCAACGCCATTATTTTTGGATAGAGAGGAAAATTGATGATCGCAGAGTTCGAAACGCACATATTAGCGCAGATTGATGACATGGTAGAGCACGCCAGTGATGATGATTTATTTGCCGGCGGTTATCTGCGCGGCCATCTGACTCTAGCCGTGGCAGAATCTGAAGAGTTTGGTGAACATACGGCTGAGCAGTTACATGCCCGCGTGCAGACCAGCCTGGAAAAAGCGATCAAAGCCGGGGAGCTTTCCCCACCGGATCAGGTTTTGGTATTGGGCTTGTGGGATCGTTTACTTGAGCAAGCTATTAAATAGCGTTCATTGCTGGAGTCGCGGGGAGGTTAGCGATGTTCGTGATTTGGCCTCGCCTCTGCGACTCCAATGACTTTGACGTCGCTGCAAACCACCCCGCGAGCTGCCCGCTAAGATAACCGCGCAACGCGCTGTTGTACCGGCCTGCCTTTCAGCAATTTTCGAATCCAAAATCGATTGGGATTGAGTGCCGCCAGCGTCGGCGCATCTAATGGCTGCGGTTCCCCGAACATTTGTGCGGCCAAAATTTCTGCCACCAATGGCGCACTGCACAACCCCCGTGACCCCAATGCCCCCACCATGAATAATTCCGGCCATACCGGCGCTGGCGCTATCTCATCACCACGCTGAATTTTGCGTGGCAGATCCTGATATTGTGCCAGTGTTGCAGCATAATCCGGTACCGCGCCCACCATCGGTAAGTGATCACGAATAGCGCACCGCACCCCGCAGCGCGCTTGATTATCACTGATATCAACCTGATGCGGCCAATTTACTTGTGGCAGACAGCGTAACAGGCGGTCCCGGTTCTCTTGCTGTTCATCGGTACGAAAATCAGTGGCAATATCGCCGCGCTGATAACTGGCACCAATACAGTGATGCTGGTTAGCCGGGTTCACTGGCGTCAGATAGCCGTCATAGCACAGCACTTGCTGCAACTGACTGAGTACTGAGGTCGTGGGAATGTGCGAGACCTGCCCGCGCACGGCTGACAGCGGCAGATGCTGGGTTTGTTGCCACTCAGCTAAGCGGTGGCCGGTGGCCAGCACCACTGTAGCATGTTGTTTCGCCGCCAGTGGTTGTTGGGTATCGTGTTGTTGGCTATCGGTGGGTTGGGCACTGAGTTGCTGGAAGCTGAGCTGCCATTGCCCGTCAACATGCTCTAACTGGCTCAGTTCATGCTGATAGTGGCAAGTCATGCCTTTTTGTTGGGCCAGCAGCACCAGCGCTGTGGTGAGGTCTGATGGGCATAACCAGCCTCCGGCGGGATAATGTATACCATCGTGGGCGCAATCCAGCCCAGCGAGCGCACTGAGCTGTTCACGGCTCATGGCTTCGGCGAATGATACCGGCCAGCTTATTTGCAGCATTTTATCAATCTTGCCACGGCTTTTTTCATCAAATGCCAATTGGCTGACACCGCACCATTGATGATCAAAATGAATGCCTTGTGCTAACAATTGGTCATATTGGCGGCGGGCAAAGGTAAATGCGCTGGTGAAAAAGTTTTCCAGTGCATCATCTTTGCCGTTTAGCAGGGGATAGAGCGCACCTTGCCGGTTACCTGATGCACCTTGCGCCGGTTGTGCATCGGCGCAATAGAGCGTGACCTTGGCCCCACGGCGCAATAAGGCTAATGCTGTCAATGCACTGACGATACCGCCGCCAATGATCGCGATATCATCACAACGGACCGCCGCTGGCCGATGGTACCAAGGCGCTGAGGCTGACCCGATGCTTTGTGGCAATCTGCCCGTGAGCATTTCACGTTTTTGCCCAAAACCTTTCACTTTAGCTACGTCAAAACCTGCTTGTTGCAAACCACGGCGAACAAATCCGGCGGCAGTAAATGTGGCAAAAGTGCCCCCCGGCCTTGCCATCCGCGCCATGGCATTGAACAGCATATCATTCCACATATCGGGGTTTTTCGCCGGGGCAAAGCCATCAAGAAACCAGGCATCTACTTGATTATTCAGGCTGGCATCCAACTGGGGCAGCAAGGTATTGACATCACCAAACCACAGATCCAGAGTGATACTCCCCTGCGCTAGCAGAATACGATGGCAGCCAGCAAGAGGTAACGGCCATTGCGCGCGCAATTGTTCGGCAAAAAATGCCAGTTCTGGCCAGCGGTCATGGGCGGCAGCTAAATCTGCCACCTGTAGTGGGTATTTTTCGAAGCTGATATAGTGTAATCGCTGGAGTTTTGCACTGGCGTGTTGCTGTTTGAACTGAGCGAAATCGCGCCATAATGTCAGAAAATTTAAGCCAGTCCCGAAGCCCGTTTCGGCAAAAATGCAGTTATCCCGCGGGTGTTGAATGAAACGCTCAGGGAAGCCATTCCCCTTAAGAAAAACGTAGTGAGTCTCTTCCAGGCCATCTTCATTGGAAAAATAGATGTCATCAAACTGTTCCGATACAGGTGTACCCTGTTCATTCCAGCTTAATGTCGCGGTTTGGATTGGGGGGTGGCTCACGTTGAAAGACTCGTATCTCAAGGGGTAGGGCGATTCTAACTATGTGACCGGCCGCGTGCAAATCGTAAAATTATCTGGGTATATTACGCTGATCGGACTTGTTCGGCGTACAACTGTACGCTAAAGTGCGTTGCAAAATCCCGAATGTAAAATAAGTGGAAGAGGTATTGAATGAAGCGTGCAGTAATTACTGGCTTGGGTATTGTCTCCAGCATTGGTAATAACCAGCAGGAAGTTCTGGCATCTTTGCAGGAAGGCCGCTCTGGCATTACTTTCGCTCAGGAATTTAAAGACGCAGGTATGCGCAGCCACGTATGGGGCGATGTAAAGCTGGCATCTGAGCCTAAAGACCTCATTGATCGCAAAGTGCTGCGTTTTATGAGCGACGCCTCAATTTATGCTTTTCTTGCGATGGAAGAAGCGATAGCAGACTCTGGCCTGTCAGACGATCAGGTATCTAATTTCCGCAGTGGACTGGTGGTGGGTTCCGGTGGTGGTTCACCCCGTAATCAGGTTGCCGGTTCTGATGCAATGCGTACCCCGCGCGGTTTGAAAGGTGTTGGTCCTTATATGGTGACCAAAGCCATGGCATCTGGTGTGTCCGCGTGCCTGGCAACCCCCTTTAAAATCAAAGGTGTTAACTACTCAATCAGCTCTGCCTGTGCGACGTCTGCGCACTGTATTGGCCATGCTTTGGAGTTAATCCAACTGGGCAAGCAGGATGTCGTGTTTGCGGGTGGTGGTGAAGAACTGTGCTGGGAAATGGCCTGCGAGTTCGATGCCATGGGTGCGTTGTCGACCAAATACAATGAAACCCCGGCTAAAGCTTCTCGTACTTATGATCAAGACCGTGATGGCTTCGTAATCGCCGGTGGTGGCGGTATGGTGGTGGTTGAAGAACTTGAGCATGCTCTGGCGCGTGGTGCTCACATCTACGCTGAGATTGTTGGCTACGGCGCAACCTCTGATGGTGCAGATATGGTTGCACCATCAGGTGAAGGTGCTGTGCGTTGCATGCAGATGGCAATGGCAGGTGTTGATACACCAATTGACTACATGAACGTACATGGCACTTCTACACCGGTCGGTGATGTGAAAGAGCTGGGCGCGATTCGTGAGGTGTTTGGTGATAACACGCCAGCTATTTCCTCAACAAAAGCCATGACCGGTCACTCTCTGGGTGCGGCGGGTGTGCATGAAGCTATCTTCAGCCTGTTGATGGTAGAGCACGGCTTTATCGCACCAAGTATCAATATTGAAAATCTGGATGAGAAAGCGGCAGGGATGAATATCATCACTGAGCCAACTCAACGCGAACTGACTACTGTTATGTCTAACAGCTTTGGTTTTGGTGGTACTAACGCCACTCTGGTCATGCGTAAATACCAGAAATAAGGTCAATCGCAGATATTTCTGCTCATTGATACTGAGTCATTAAGGCCAGCGAGCAATCGCGGGCCTTTTTATTCGCTATAAATAAACACTTCTACGGAAAAATACTATAATCATCAGGTGATTAACCTTTTTTAGTAATTTCATCTTTTTGTATCAAAGAAGACTAGTTGATCACTGACTATTCATAAAAATATCTTATACTCAATAACCAAGGTGAATAACATTGTAAAATGTAGGTGATTGAATATTAATGCGTTAGCCCTAATTTCAGC
>NZ_JAZGQA010000409.1:0-1200 GCF_048593855.1 Yersinia sp. 2542 StPb PI | reverse complement strand
ATATTAATGATAAAGATAAAATAGCTAAGTCTTTATACCTTATTACCCCGGAAATAAAAATTGATAGTGATTTGGTTGCTGAAAATGATATTAGTATCATTCTTGGGTCGAATGCGGTTGATATTAATGGTGATATCATTGGCGACGCTAAACACCACAGCAACGGATATGCAATTGATGGGGTTTTACTAGGTGGCATGAGTGCCAATCGAATTAAAATTTTTGATAATAAAAACCAAAGAAAATTAACCCTATCAAAAAATATAGTGGCTGGAACTTCTTTGAACATAAACTCTACAGGAGAATTAAATGTAGCTGCCGAGGAATTAGTGAGTTCTGGTGAGCTGAATATAAAGGCATCAACTGTTAATATGATAGCTGGTAATAAGTCAGTAGGTTATGAAGGGGTTACGTTAGCAAGTCCAAAAATAAAAATAGAGGCGGATGGCGATATTAATCTTACCAATGTCAGTAGTCGCGATGCTTACGGCGATTTGTTCATTAAAGGTGGGGCGGTAGCAATTAATTCAACTAACTATGAAAAAAAGAGAAATGTAACTGATTATGACGACAAAAAAAGAACAGGGGGTGCAACAGAAACAACAGTGAACGTTTATAACACATACTTGCAAGGAAAAAATATTTCACTTGAGGCCGATTCAGGTGACCTGTCGATAAATGCGATAAAGGTTAAGGCGCTTGAAAAATTAACGCTTAAATCAGCAAAAGATATAAAAATGAGTGGTAAAGAAGAAGCTATTATTTCTGTGAATAAGATAGACTACGATGGATATGATACAGATTTGAAAAGTGGTCATGATTATTCATATACTAAACATACAGATCTAGAAACAACCCAATTACTATCTGATGGTGATATTAATATTAAATCAGGTCGGGATATTATTCTCTCGGGAACCGAAGTAGAGGCTTACAAAGAGTTATCTATACAAGCAAAGAATAATATCGATATTAGTGCGCAGAAAACAAAACATGAAAAAATAATTAATAAACACTATCAACAAGGGTTGGGGTTTGGCGGAGCTGAGGAAAATAGAGTTATAGCTGATTATGATATGATTCATAAAAGCAAGGTTTCTGGAGGGGAGGTTAATATTGCTGGCCAGGGCAATGTTGCTATCAACTCCAGCGAAATAAACTCTAGAGGTCAAATGGATATATCAGGAGATAGGGTGGTAT
>NZ_JAZGQA010000408.1:0-1204 GCF_048593855.1 Yersinia sp. 2542 StPb PI | reverse complement strand
TGCCCAGGGAGCTATTATATTTACGCGATATTGGACAAGGACTGGAGAACCTACAGCAGAAACCCAGGTGGTCGAAGCAGTTAATCGTTATGTCTGCATTAGATATGAATGATTTACTGACATTTAATTTATAGCTCAATTATTTTGCATAATCATAATCACGGATCAATTAGAGCATCACATTTCATAGATTTAAGTTATAACTCCAAACGTTCAAGTCTGTGCGCTCATCTCAATAAAGTAGTTAACAAATCCAAATAACATCATTTTAAGTCATATTTTCAACATAAAATACTGAACATTCTACTAACTGTAATTTAGTCCAGTAAACCGTCTGAGTGACTATTGAAAAATTAACCACTAAATATTAGGATTAACACCATATATTGTGTCTAGATATAAACGAGATACCATATATGCTACATCAATACTTCTCTTATAAGGATTCAGGCCATGAGTAAAAATACAAAACAAACATCTGGCAATGTAGCTTCCGTTGCTGCGAAGACTTTAAATGACCCTAACGCTTCTGCAATCCAGAAAAGTCTTGCTGGTTCTGCTCTCTCCCAACGAGGAACACCAAATCAGACAAGTGGAGAAATGGAACATAAAGCATCGGTTGCACTTGANAACCCAAATTCCTGTGCATTGACAAAGCAGCTAGCGGCCTCTGTGTTAGCACAAGCGAATAAAGATCGTAAATAAGTTCCGTCTTAATTAACTACTGGGGCTAACGCCCCTTTTGTCGATGGCTGACCAGCTGACTAATCAGAATTATCCGCCATCAGTGATCTTTACAGGTTATTTTTCTTGGCAAAATCAAACGACCTAATCATCCGTTTCCGGTTGGCATCTAAATAATCAGCCCCTATTGGATCGCTCAGCTTTATGGATATAAGCCGCACGTACAGAGCTACGTTCTTAATGGCTCATCTACCTCTCTATATATTCCTTCAACCATAACGTCGCCATCTGTGGGCTTATAAGCTTTAGCTTCAAGCTCGGCAGTATAAACATACTCGAACCTGCATATACACAAGCAGGTTGATGTGGGGTAACTCAGATTGACGTTGGTGGACTGAAAAGCGGGGGTAAAGCCTTGCGGGGACTGGGTTATAGATATACAAAAGACGCTCGTAGACGTCTCTTTACATACTAATGGTGCGAAGGCCGGACTCGCATATATCATACAACCTACTGATAT
>NZ_JAZGQA010000407.1:0-1224 GCF_048593855.1 Yersinia sp. 2542 StPb PI | reverse complement strand
ATAGAAATTTATAGCGGTATTCTAGCTAATGTGGCTGACATAAAAATATCTGAAACATTGAGGCCGGATATATATTCATCAGCAGAAACACTTGGCTGTTGGGATCCTGAAACTCAGTCTGTGGTAATAGCTAGAAAATGTCTTTCTTCTCTCGATATCTTTGCCGGTGTACTGATACATGAGCTTATTCATGCTAAAACAGGTTTCAGCGATGTAAGCAGGGATTTTGAAAATTCACTAACAGATTCAATCGGGGTGTTATGTGCAATAATACTTGAGAATGAAAAAAATCATTCTCAGCCCCTTATTCATCAGATGCCGAATGAAGCCGTGAAGAAAACTAAGCTAAGGTATAGGCCGTGGTATAAATTCTGGTGAGGATATAATATCTGAGAGTAAAATCTTACCTCTGTACTAACAAATCGTGGTAATCATCCCATGCCCCGCTCAAACTAGATCGGTACATGGGAATAGCCGGATCTCAAAAAGAAAGACTAATTCAATAAAACCACACCATAGAAAGCAGCCACGGCAGCGCCACCCAGCAGATAGACCGGCAACATCACCACATCTGCAGCTACCGCTACCGGATAAAGAGCCCTTTTAGCAGAAGAGGCATTTTTGCTATAAAAATTCACCCGTAAAGGATGCTCAAAACGGAAAATATCGGACGGTGTAGCACCTTTTCTGTGAATAGTGCCAACCAGATTATCCAGGCTAATATTGCAAACACCTGTTGTTTCAGTATTGCTTGAACAATTCCAGTCAGTACTTTTTATCAGCGACTTTATTTTATCTCTCTCTACTGCAGTCTGATAAGTGTACTTCAGCACAATATTACCTATGAACCTATCTTTTTTATCATTAAATCTAAAGCTACCATCCCTGACGACCTGAATTCTTTTTTTATCAATCTGTCCGGTAACTAACAGTGTTGAAAACTCGTCGACTCCCGATGACAACACATAATCGAAATGCGTACCAACAAACGCCCAGTTTTTATTACTACCTTGCTGAGCCAAAGACATTCCGATAATGACATCATCATTATAGTGAGTATAGCCTGTTTCATGCCCCTTGATATCAGCCGAAAGCTGCTTAGTTACGCAGGCCGAAAGAAAAAATGGTAACATAACTATTGCCACCAATTTACACGTTAATTTAAAAAAATTAATCACACTGACTCCTTATTGTATTCTTATTTTTCCAGACCAAATTTTTTGT
>NZ_JAZGQA010000406.1:0-1233 GCF_048593855.1 Yersinia sp. 2542 StPb PI | reverse complement strand
CTGATGCTTAAGATAAATATATTTATAACAATACTAGAACCAGCAATAATGGTTTTCATGGCTGCATTTATATTTTTTATTGTTTTGTCAATATTTCAACCAATATTGCAGATTAACAGCCTAATTTCATAATATATATCGAGGAGGGATAATGAAGGAGACGAAATCGGATGGATTTACATTGCTGGAAATTATGATGGTTATCATGATTTTGGGTGTTTTGGCTAGCTTAACGATACCCAGTCTGATGTCTAATAAAAACCGGGCTGACCGGCAAAAGACATTAAGCGATATTGTTGCTTTAGAAAATGCATTGGACATGTATAAATTGGATAATGGCCATTACCCTACAGAGTTACAAGGTATTAATTCATTGGTTGTCAAACCAACAGAGGTACCCATCCCGAGAATTTATCCTCAATATGGTTATATTCGGCGATTACCGCAAGATCCGTGGGGAAACGCTTACCGAATGAGTAATCCCGGTAAGAATGGAGAGATAGATATATTTTCTGCGGGACCGGATAGAGAAATAGGTAATGAAGATGATATTGGCAACTGGAGTGTATCATCATAATTAAAAACGGATATCCGTAGTAACTTGAGTCCCGACAACGCATAGGTAATTACTTGCGATATTATACAGGTTTTACATTATTAGAGGTTATGGTCTCATTAGCTATTTTTGCTATTGCTGGCATCAGCATTATGAAAAGTATTAGTGAACAATTAATCTGGACCAAAGCGTTAGAAGATAAAATGGCATCCTCTTGGGTTGCAGATAACGTTTTAGCTGAAATTAAAATAATGAGTGTTACACAAATCGGAGATTGGGCGAAGGGACGTCATTTTATGCTTAACCAATTTTGGTATTGGCAAACGAAAGAAGTATATAATCATAGTAAAGGATATCGTGAAGTTATCGTTGAAATTCGTAGTCAGGAAAATAACGAACATCCTAATTATATAGTGCAAAGCTACCGGATTACTAATGAGTAAACGTTTATCTTATGGCTTTACATTGTTAGAGGTACTACTTGCCGTTATTATTTTTACCATGATGAGTTTAACTATCTATCAGGCTGTTATTGTTATTGCGCAAGGAAGTGCCGCCGCGAGTAGTAAGGCAAAAGTATTATATAGAATACACCAAGTAATAGAAAAACTTGAAGATGATATATCTCACGCGATAACATATAGAAATTTTATTTCAAATGATTACCAAGGTGTTTC
>NZ_JAZGQA010000405.1:0-1237 GCF_048593855.1 Yersinia sp. 2542 StPb PI | reverse complement strand
TGAAAAAGAGAGAGGATTAAATGTAATAAAATGTAATGCTGAAGTCATCATTCACAGTAATGTACCTGGTATGGTTGCCAATGTTAACATTGATTTTTCAGTCAATTCTACTAATGGTATTGTTTCTATTGATGGTAAGCTTTATAAGGATCATAAGAGTATAGGGGTGATTAGTCGCAGGATTATTTTTTACGTCTACTCGATTAATGATATACTCTTATTAAGGTCAGTAAATAATTGGGCTAGCGAGGTAAATAGTATTGATGATACTTTGATTAATGAAATCATGATCCATGAGTTCTACACCACACCAAATAGAAAAATGCAAATTACGTTCTCGAAAAAAGAGGAGGGCTATTATGGGATATCTACAAAAAGCATTCCATTTATATATTGCTCGCCACGGTAGACTTGCTGATGAGTACAATTGTTGATGGTTTTAATTTTTACAAACAGTTCTTACTTTAGATAGCACATGTCATTTAACTGCTATATTGCTCGAGTCGTTATGGTATGTAATATTTAAAATTGTGATGAGAATCCTGGCTCGTCGTTCTTCAACCCTGGAAACGAAATGTAAGTTCAAGTTGCATTTCATCTGTCGCTACTCATTCTGTTTACTGTGAAAAAAGTAGTCTTAGCAGAGAGGTACTGCACAATACTCTCAATGGGTCGTATCTTACTTAATCTGATATTGTCAATTCGAGTCAGATTAACCTTTGTGACGAACTGCTAACCCTTGGTAGATTTGCCATCGCAATGTTCTCTTTTATTGATTATTATTGCTGACTATCTATAATAAATTTTTGATACGTATCATTGGAAATAATTGGCATGAGTAAATGTTATACTATAAATGATAATATTACATTTTACCCTGAAAGTGGTATCCTCTCATCCTCTTTGGGTGGCGCTCGCATTAAGATCAACGTGCCAACAGCACAATTACTAGAGGCGTTTGTTAATAGAGTTGGTTTGATAATATCGCAAAGTGATTTGTATTCAATTGCTTGGGGTGATAATGGTGTGAATGTCACACCGAACACACTGTATCAAAATATTTCATTATTACGTAAAGCATTGCAAGATATCGGGTTGTCTGGTGAAGCCATCACGACTGTAAGAGGAAAAGGGTTTATCTTTACGGTCACTAAAGTTGCAGAATGCGAAGTCGATATTGACCCTGAAGATGAAGTTGATGAAATTATTATCGAGAATATTGTCCCTCAGCAGCAAG
>NZ_JAZGQA010000404.1:0-1243 GCF_048593855.1 Yersinia sp. 2542 StPb PI | reverse complement strand
AGAAACACAAATATTTGCAGCTTGACCGGCGAGTTCACTTCGATCGCTGGCAATAAAAATACCAGAAATATATTTCCCCTCGAGTGCAAACTTTCTGTAGTTTGTTGAATAGCGCTGACCAACAGTTAAGATACGTCCGTCGCTTAGGGTAAATTTGGCTTCGTCAATAGCACCATTACCCCAGGTTTCTATTGTCTCAATGACACCCCCATTGAGGTCAATTGAACTAGATTCACCGGTAACAGTTCCTTGTTGATACTTATTACCATTTTCAAAGGTAACTTCTAATCCACCTACCCGTAAAGCGCCTCCGATACGTTGAATAAAACCTTTAACTGACTTGATTTGGTTTATACGGCCATTTATTAATTTTGGCTTAAATGGCTCCGGCATATTAATTTCGTCTTTTAATGCAAGAATTCGTGCATGACTGGTTGGCCAGCCAAAGAAGGTCGAATAACTCAGTGTTTTTAAATACAGTCCCTTTGTATTACTTCCATTTTTCTGGATATTTTGAATGATCTCAGTGTACTCCAAGCCATGTACCCGACAGTAGCCATGTACATACATAACATTGTTAGCTACAGTATTAGGTGCAGAGTCGTTGTATTGGATCTCTAATTCTGTATCGTAAATCCCTTGGATATAGTCTTCGACATGTTTAAGCAATAGATCAATATTTCGTTGAAGTTGCCCAACTTCATTACTGTTCAGTCCAATATCGTCTTTACGCTCAATGCCCATAGTCCAGTACATTATTTGCATTAACGCGGTTGCTGAATACATCGGCAAAATATGATAGTTAGTTTTGTGATCAAAAGTAGTAAACTTGCGTTGTACGCTGTCCAAATGTACCGATACGCTCATAAATAGACTTTTGGCTTCAGGTGTACCAGGATGATCCTGCAAAGCTGCAACTACGGAGGCAATCTTCCCCTTAAGTTCGGCAATATCACCCAATAGAATGCCTTTAATAGCCTTAAGCACATTCTCTTCAATAAGTTGCTGTACCCGACCCAAAATTTCCTGCCAGATATCCCTCTCTTGGTCTTTCCAAAAGAAATCAATAATAGAGGATAAGTAATCACCGACATAAGGAATGAATGATATGCCTTTAAGCACTGCTTGCTTAAGAATTGCTGAGGAGTCCCAGTCAAATTCAAAGGCTGAAGTAGCATATACATTGTAAGGAACAAGTGCCGCTGTATTGCTATATTCTGTAATGTTATTCATTTAATAT
The DNA here is from genome assembly GCF_048593855.1 of Yersinia sp. 2542 StPb PI. Taxonomy (NCBI): domain Bacteria; kingdom Pseudomonadati; phylum Pseudomonadota; class Gammaproteobacteria; order Enterobacterales; family Yersiniaceae; genus Yersinia; species Yersinia sp. 2542 StPb PI. Next base: position 3 of record NZ_JAZGQA010000404.1, on the reverse strand, counting down.
ACC
>NZ_JAZGQA010000403.1:0-1244 GCF_048593855.1 Yersinia sp. 2542 StPb PI | reverse complement strand
TGGCCTCCGACTTAACTCTTTAAAAATGGGTTGGCTGAGTGTCGCCTTTATTTTAAGAGCCTAATACTTTAGTTCACATTATCCTAAATAGAGATGGTTATTATGAATAAGTTTATACTGGTTGGACTTACCAGTCTTTTATCATTGCCTGTATTCGCTGAAGTGTCCTGGGAGACCCCGCAAGGGAATCTGAAATTATACGGTGATGTTGAGATTAATATGGATGCTGCCAGTAAAAGTGGGCAGCTCACTTCTCTACGCACCAGTGCAAATAAAGACTGGAAAGCGGGGAGCAGAGAGCAATGGGATATTAATGGCAGAATACTGATCGGTCTGGATGGTTATCGACGTATGAGTAATGGCAATTTCGCGGGTTTCACTGTACAGCCACTGGCTGATATTGGTGGTCATATGAACCTCGATGATGCAGCCTTCTTCTTTGGTCATGAGAAAGATTGGAAGGTGAAAGTCGGTCGCTTTGAAGCCTATGATATGTTCCCACTGAATCAGGATACGTTTGTCCAACACTCAGGTAATACCGCGAATGATCTTTACAGTGATGGCTATGGTTACATCTATATGATGAAAGAAGGCCGTGGGCGCAGCAACAATGGGGGTAACTTCCTGGTCAGTAAAACTCTGGGTAACTGGTATTTTGAAGTTAACACCATTCTAAAAGACGGAACCACGTTATTTGCCAATAATACTTATCATGGTAATACGCTGGAAAATGAAAAAAATGTGGCATATGTTCGTCCGGTGATTTCGTGGAAACAAGATAGCCTTTCTGCGGCTATAGCAATGGAAAGTAACGTTATCAGTAATGCCTATGGTTATCGTGATGATCAGGGCCAGTTTCAGGACCAATCGAAACGTAATGGCTATGGGGCAACATTCACTTGGAATAATCAGGATAAAGATCCTGAGAATGGTATTGTCGCTAATCTGAGCTCAGCTTATATGGATGCAACCAATGAGAAGAACTTCAGTGCCGGGGCTAATATCTTATGGCGAAATTTTGAAATTGGTTATATTTACGCACACAATGATATCGAATATTTCAACAGTGCAAATGCAGGGGTAGTTACCTCTGGGATATTAACCTCGCCTGATAAATATGATGTTCACACGATCCACACCTCCTATAAAATTGCCAATATCATGGATATGAATAACTTTAATTTATACCTTGGTGCTTACTGGTCTAAATTGGAAGTGTCACCTGATAATAAAGTGGTTAATGC
>NZ_JAZGQA010000402.1:0-1246 GCF_048593855.1 Yersinia sp. 2542 StPb PI | reverse complement strand
ATCAATGTGGTTATTGCGATATTGTTGTTGATCAAAACTTAACTGCTGTTTTTTTTCCGAGAAAAAAAATGGGCGGGGTAATGTTTTACCCTCTAATATGCCCAATAATTGTAGTGTGTCGTTTTCTTCCGCCGCGGAAAAACCGGCAGGCACTAAGTGTTCGATCGTTATCTCTTCTGCCGGTGCTGAAGTAATTGTAGCCAGTAATAACAAAAGTAAAGTGGCCTTATTAATTATTGAATTATCTGTCATAGGATTCCGTTCCACTGTTAACTATGGCGAGATGCTCCTTCCATTTGACCAATGTATTTTTATGGTTATAGCTATACCATTACGTTATATTTTTGATTCAAAGGAGCATGCAGCCAGGAGTTTACCCCCTGACTGTATGTGTAAAAAATAAGGAAATTATGATGTTTTTACTAAATTAAGCAGCCGTTTCAATAACAAGATTAAGTGTGCCAGTGTATACTTCGGCAGACTTAAGTCCGTTATTTCGTACGCTAATGTTTAGAGTGGTATCCAGTACTGAGTTTGTTAAAGGGAACATTGCGGCGCCACCAAGCCCAACATGAGCAGCTCCATTCAGCATCCTGTCACCTAACATTACAACAGGGTCGGATTGTATTTTTGAACCATTGTTAGACACTAAATTAAATGGTTTTCCAAGACCAATACGAACTTTACTGTCGCCATTAGATTCTACTCGGATGTTCTCTGTCGCACTGTATGAACTCATGGTGGCGTCCATGTTAAGTTTAATCGAAGTCAGATCATCACCGTTTGACTTAGAAAATTTAACTATTTTAGGTACTTCTAATTCAACTGTGATTTCTTTCGTTAATGCAGGTTTAAAATAGACATTCTGATCAGACTGATTCATATTCTGCATGCCTTGAACTTGAGCCTTATTTATACCAGACTGTAAACTTGCTGCTAGATTAGCATTGGCACTAACGCTGGTGGCTAATATTGCCATGGTTACCATAGAAAGTAGCGTCTTTTTCATTATTAAATACCTGATAGTCCGTTATATTTAAAATCCTTATCCGACTGGAAAGGGATTAATGATGCTTGTGGCTTTTGTGGTGATGATGAGGGTGTTAAAAATCGTGTTAATACACTTCCGCATAAGCCGGAAAGAACACTAACATTTTAAATGGCATTGTTTCAAGTAAGAGTTGCTCCTATTTTATTGTGCTGATCATGTTGCATTTAATATTGTTATGGATGATTGGTGTAATAT
>NZ_JAZGQA010000401.1:0-1247 GCF_048593855.1 Yersinia sp. 2542 StPb PI | reverse complement strand
CCGAGATTATTCCGCTGAATATTTATTTTAACTCTCGAGGTTAATCCATTGGCTAAATATTTTAAGGACTCACGGCCCTTAATTCTCCTTCAAGATGAAAATAAGTATCCAACTGAATTTTATTGATTTTAATTACATTGCTAAGATTTTTTTCCAAACCTGGTCATTAATGGGAATACCATCGCGCTGATTTTCCGCTTTAATGCGAGGGAATTTATGCCCTGGTAGACGAATAGCGACATCAGGGTTATCGCGCTCAGCTTGAGTGACATAATCACAAATGCGTTTTAATTTTTCATCGCGAGTTTTGCCATCAATCAGACGATCGATTTCAATGGCAATAAACACTTGTGAGATACAGAATTCATCTGATTTGTCTTGCGTGACTTCGGCAACGGATAAACCGCCAGAGAGCAGGGTGGCAATCATATCCAGCACAATGGATAAACCAGAACCTTTCCAATAGCCCATTGGCAGAATGCGCCGGTTTTCCTCAATAATGGCCGGATCCCGCGTGAGATTGCCGTCATTATCGAAACCACCATCCACGGGCAATGTATTGCCCGCCAATCGGTTAACTTCCAGCATGCCATAAGAGAACATCGACATAGACATATCGACCATAGTGATGGTTTCACCGGGAACGGCAATGATCAGAGGATTGGTGCCGATACGGCACTCTTTGGCTCCCCACGGCGGCATTACAGCAATTGAGTTTGTCCAGCAGATGCCAATATAACCTTGTTCTGCCGCTTGCCAGCCGTAGGCACCACCGCGCATCCAATGGTTAGCATTGCGCAAGGCCACCACCCCAATACCATGCTGATCCGCTAATACCATGGCACGATCCATCATTTGTTTGGCGGTTAAATTGCCAATAGCCTGATGAGCATCCCATTGCTCGATAGCCCCGAGTGCTAATGCCTTGGTTGGAATAGCATCAGGCACGATATCACCGGCTTCCAATTGTTGAATAAAACGTGGGAATCGATTTACGCCGTGGGAATAAACACCGTATTCAGTGGATTGCGCAAACATCTCGGCACAAGCATCAGCGGTAACTTCACTCACTTTTCGCGCCAATAGTACCCGTTTAAACTCTGCCTTTAACTGCTGGTAACTGACTCTCATTGCGCGCTCCCCTGAATAATTTAAAAATTGAAGTGTATTTTTTTGATGCGCTAAATTTCAATATGCGGAATCACATTTCAAATTAATGCTATACCTCCACAGAAGTGAAGTCAAAG
>NZ_JAZGQA010000400.1:0-1256 GCF_048593855.1 Yersinia sp. 2542 StPb PI | reverse complement strand
GTGGAAGACATTGTTATTGTAGGTGCCAAGAGAACAGCCATAGGTTCATTTCAGGGCGGACTGTCTACTGTCCCGGCTACTGAATTAGGTACTACCGTTATAAAAGACTTACTATGTACCTATAAGATTAAAGCTGAAGATATTGACCAAGTTATTATGGGGCAAGTATTAACCGCGGGTTGTGGTCAAAACCCTGCACGTCAGGCTGCATTAAATGCTGGTCTGCCAAATGATGTTTGTGCGCTAACTATTAATAAAGTCTGTGGGTCAGGACTTATTGCAATACAATTGGCTGCTCAGGCTATCCGCAATGGAGATGCTGAAATAATTATTGCCGGAGGGCAAGAGAATATGTCTCTGTCACCACATATTTTATTGTCCTCACGTCAAGGAACTCGTGTTGGTAATAGTAATATCGTTGATTCAATGGTTAATGACGGATTAACGGATGCCTATAAGGGCTATCATATGGGGATCACCGCTGAAAATGTTGCTAGTCAATATAATATTTCGCGTGAGGACCAAGATACATACTCAATACTGTCTCATCGCAAGGCACTGACAGCAATTGAAGAAGGGAAATTCAAAGCTGAGATATCACCTGTTATCGTAATGCATAAAAAAGGCTCACAGGTTATTGATACTGATGAAGGGCCAAGAGTAACTGAGCCTGGCAGGCTAGCAAAGTTAAAACCCGCATTTGATTCTCAAGGAACAGTAACGGCTGGCAATGCATCTTCATTAAATGATGGTGCCGCTGCAGTCATTGTTTGTAGTGCCAGTAAAGCCAAAGAGCTGGGGTTGATACCTTTGGTGAAAATTTCTGCTTTCGCTAATACAGGTATTTGTCCCTCAATCATGGGTGTTGCACCCATTGCAGCAATTACTCAGTGTTTGGATAAGATCAATAAAGATATTTCTCAGATAGATCTCTTTGAATGTAATGAAGCTTTTGCTGCACAGTCGTTAGCCATTAAAAGGGCATTAGCTATCCCGAAAGAGAAGATCAATATTAATGGTGGTGCGATTGCCTTAGGACATCCGATTGGTGCTTCAGGTTGCCGCATTTTGGTTTCACTTATCTATCAACTGAGTGCTCGTAATCTAAAAAATGGAATCGCGGCGTTGTGTGTCGGTGGTGGTGAAGGTTTAGCAATGGCAGTGACACGATTATAGCTACATATATTAAATATCTTTCTGCCTTGATTTTATATTAGAGACTCTTATCTAAGTGAATCGCTGAATCTAAATCTGAC
>NZ_JAZGQA010000003.1:0-62957 GCF_048593855.1 Yersinia sp. 2542 StPb PI | reverse complement strand
CATGAAAATAATATTTAATAAGGGTTTTGACGCGGTGGGAGCGGTGTTTCATTACGCTATCTTAAGCCGTTCGTTATGCTGATGTCTCTGTTATACCCTAGGGGATTTTCTGGCTTTGCTAGCCTTAGTCTCGATAAAACGTCATTTAAGCAAAAAAACATTTTACTGATCGCCCGTTTTAGGGGATAAACAGCCCAAATTTATTATTCAGGAGCGGTGATGAGCCAACTCTTACTGGGAACGCAAAGCCTTGAGCTTGAGCGTTTTCCACCACAAGAAAATTCCAATACCCTACAGGCGTGGGAAGCAGCAGATGAATATCTGCTACAAAACATTGACTTAAGCCAAATTGATGGCCGCCCGGTGCTGGTATTTAATGATCAGTTTGGAACGCTGGCCTGTGCTTTACATGCTTATCGTCCATTCAGTGTCAGTGACTCTTATATGAGCCAGTTGGCGACGACGCATAACGTGCAGTTAAATCAGTTAGATGAAAATGCCGTTACCCTATTAAGCAGTATTGATGCGCTACCCGCCGCTCCTAAGCTGGTGGTGATTAAGATCCCTAAAGCTTTGGCGCTGTTGGAGCAGCAATTACGCGCATTGCGCCTGGTCGTAGCCCCAGATACGGTGATTATTGCCGGGGCGAAATCCCGCGATGTGCATAATTCAACTTTGCAATTGTTCGAAAAAATTCTTGGTCCGACCAAAACCACACTGGCGTGGAAGAAATCCCGCCTGATTCACTGCGAAGTGGCAGATATGCCACTGGCAGATGCGCCGGAAACTACCGATTGGCCGCTGGCGAATACCGAATATGTCATCCATAACCATGCTAACGTTTTCTCTCGCAATAATTTGGATATCGGTGCGCGCTTCTTTATGGAGATTCTGCCGTATGATGTGGCGGGCAAAATCGCGGATCTGGGTTGTGGTAATGGTGTCGTCGGTTTAATTGCATTGGAACAAAATCCATTGGCAGAAATGCTGTTTGTCGATGAGTCCTATATGGCCGTTGCATCCAGTGAGCTGAATATCACCTATAACCGCCCACAAGACTTACCACGCTGTGAATTCATGGTAAGCCATGGTTTGGCCGGTGTTGAGCGTGAGAGCCTGCAACTGGTGCTATGTAACCCTCCGTTCCACCAACAGCATGCGGTCAGTGACCATGTGGCCTGGCAGATGTTCTGTGATGCTAAACGTTGTCTGAAGGTGGGGGGGGAACTGATGATTGTGGGTAATCGCCATCTGGACTATTTCCACAAACTTAAACGTTTGTTCGGTAACTGCGAAACATTGGATTCAAACCAGAAATTTATGGTGCTGAAAGCAGTGAAAACGGCATCATCCCGTTCCGAGGGGGGTGGTAGCGGTAGTCTTGATATGTCGTATAGCGATTTCTAAATACCCTTCGTACTTGAAGCCGCAGGGGTGTTAGCTATGTTCACTCACCCGAATCACTTACTTATGTAAGCTCATCGGGATTAATGAGCCTCATCCTTGAGGCTCACCCTGCGGGCTAGCATAACTGCTGTTCAAATCGGTTCCCGACCAATTTGTTGTTCACTTGCTGCCTACCTGCGACTCCAATTACTTTGGGTATTCCCTGCTTGAAGCCGCAGGGGGGCATGCCACCCCCTGTTTTGCTTATTATTGCTTATATAGCCAGCGCCAGACGCGTCCCTTGATCAATTGCCCGGCGTGCATCCAGCTCAGCGGCGATATCCGCGCCACCAATCAAATGCACGGTTTTCCCCATATCCAGTAAGGGTTGATGTAATTCCCTACGCGGTTCCTGGCCCGCACAGATAATGATGGTATCGACGGGTAAACAGCTCGCCTGTTCTGCACGGGTGATATGCAAACCTTCATCATCAATGCTGTCGTAACTCACACTGTTAAGCATTTTCACCCCACGCATCGCCAGACTGGTACGGTGGATCCAACCGGTGGTTTTACCCAAGCCTTCACCCACTTTACTGGTTTTCCGTTGTAACAAGAAAATCTGCCTTGGTGACGGATGCACTTTGGCCCCCGCCGGGGATAATCCGCCACGATATGCCAAATGCTGATCGATGCCCCATTCACGACTGAATGCAGCGCTGTCCAGACTGCTGGAATCACCGGATTGGCTGAGGTATTCGGCGGTATCAAAACCAATTCCCCCCGCACCAATAATGGCCACGCGCTCACCGACCGGTTTTTTATCGCGCAATACATCCAGATAAGTAAGGACTTTCGGATGCTCAATCCCCTTGATAGCTGGCAGGCGTGGCTGGATACCACAGGCGAGGATAATTTCATCAAAATCAGCCAACTGCTGTGGCTGTACCGAGGTATTTAGCTGCTGAATAACACCATGGAGCACCAACTGACGGCGGAAATAGCGCAGCGTTTCATAAAATTCTTCCTTACCTGGGATCTGCTTGGCAATGTTGAATTGGCCACCGATATCTGTTGCCGCATCAAATAGCGTCACTTGATGACCACGACTGGCGGCGGTAACGGCGAAAGCCAGTCCGGCCGGCCCGGAACCGACGACGGCTAAGCGTTTTGGTGTTTCTGTGGGGAGTATGGGCATTTCGCTTTCACGGCACGCGCGAGGGTTGACTAAGCATGAAGTGAGTTTGCCTTCGAAAATCTGGTCCAGACAGGCCTGATTGCAGCCGATACAGGTGTTAATTTCGTCGGCCCGATGTTGTGCTGCTTTTTGGACAAACGCCGCATCAGCGAGGAACGGGCGCGCCATTGACACCATATCCGCGCAACCATCAACCAGTACCTGCTCAGCAACCGCAGGGTCATTAATGCGGTTAGTGGTGATCAGCGGAATAGCCACCGCCCCCATCAATTTGCGCGTCACCCAACTGAATCCGGCCCGTGGCACCATGGTAGCGATAGTGGGAATACGTGCTTCATGCCAACCAATGCCAGTATTAATCAGGGTGGCACCGGCCTGTTCAACCGCCTGCGCCAATTGTTCAATCTCTTGCCAACTGGAACCTTCTTCCACCAGGTCAAGCATCGAAAGGCGGTAAATCAGTATAAAATCAGTTCCAGTCGCCTCACGGACTGCCCGCACAATTTCTACGGCAAAGCGCATTCTGCGGCTAAAGTCCCCGCCCCAGTCATCATCGCGCTGATTAGTTCTGGCGGCGAGGAACTGGTTAATCAAATAGCCCTCAGATCCCATCACCTCGACACCATCGTAACCCGCTTGTTTGGCAAGCTGTGCACAGTTGGCAAAGTCGGCAATAGTTTGCCGTACTTCATCACTACTCAATGCCTGTGGGGTATAGGGGTTAATCGGCGCTTGCAATGCGGAGGGAGCCACGGGGTGTTTCTGATAGCTGTAACGGCCGGCATGTAGGATTTGCAGCGCGATCTTACCGCCCGCCTGATGTACTGCATCCGTCACGATTTGATGATGGGGGACTTGCGCCGCATCATTTAATACTGAGGCCCCCTGATACACCACGCCTTGCTTATTGGGAGCGATACCCCCGGTGACAATCAGGGCGACACCACCGGCGGCCCGCTCAGCATAGAATGCGGCCAAACGTTGAGGTCCATCGGGTAATTCCTCTAGCCCGGTATGCATCGAACCCATTAATACGCGATTTTTCAGGGTGGTAAAGCCAAGATCAAGGGGCGCGAGCAGGTGAGGGTAAGCTAACATTGCAGTCTCCATCGGATGCACTCTGGCTATATTGCAGCAACGTAAAGCTGCGCAATATCACCAAACCGTTATTGTTATGTCTCTGCCGCTCTGGCCGAATGCAGCAAGTGGTCGGATGAGATTTTTTATTCAAATTTAGACGGTGCTGTGCAACTTGGGAAATCGCAGTGTGCTGATTGTGATAGCCGTCATGAATATGACATCAGGGAAGGGGCAGTAACATGAAGTATTAAACGAAGGAATTATACCTATAAAGTATATTCCCTTCGTTTCTCGCGATGGCTATTTATAACTTGGCTATTAATCAGTCACCAAAGACCCGCAAGCGGTGGCCATCAGGATCTAAAGCCACAAAGGTATAGCCGAAATCCATCTGTAATGGTTGTTGCAAAATAGGTAAGCCGCGCTGTTGCCAGTCATTATATAACGATTGCACCGCAGCTTTATCGGCCAGAGCAAAAGCCACTTCACCACCGCCACCCGTGGCTGTCGCCGCCGGTTCAACCGTATGTTTTGACCATAAGCCCAGCATCACCCCTGAATCCAGTGCAAACATGGCAAAGGTTGGGTGAAGCTCTACCGGTGCCTTTGCCAGCAAGTCACCATAAAACGTAGCGCTGTTGGCCGGGCTATCAACATAAAGAATAATGAAATTCGGATCTGCCATGGTTTTCCCCTTATCCCTTTGGTACTTGAAATTGTAGCGCTCAAGTTGGTGCTCGACCGTCTACCTGAAATTCCAAATACTTTAGGTATCTAATCAAATGGATAGTTTTTTTGTTAACCGAATGTCGCTTAACTGGGTTCTATCCTAGCGGGGCATACTGACAGTTTCTGTCAGTAGTGATTATTGATTTGTAGCGACAATAAAAAACTACGGTTTTGGTAGTGTCGACAGCAGCGACTGATCATCGATGCCTTCCGCTTCCCGCCACTGTTTTAGCAACAGCTGTCGGCGCTGAGGATAGCGTTGATCCGTAAGAGAAATTGCGCTTATTCGATCCGCGCGAAAGTTACGGATGGTTTGGCGCAGCTCACACCAGGCAACCACCACGCGCACCTGTTCAAAAAAACCGATAGCAAAAGGCCAGATGCGGCGACATGAGTTAGCCCCTTTCAGGTCTTGATAGGTAATATCCACTTTGCGCTCGGCACGGATTGCGCGGCGCAAGACCGGTAGCGCCAGTTCACAGTCAGGCATATGGCCGACAGGGCCGATGAGCAGTGTCGAGGCATCTAATTCGTCACGCAAATCCGCAGGTAAAACCGCCGCGATTTTCGCCAAAGCATTACGGGCAGCGGCACTCAGATGGGCATCTCCACGATGGCTGACCCAGCGTGATCCTAATACCAGCGCTTCTATCTCTTCTTCGGAGAACATCAAGGGCGGCAGCATAAAACCCGGGCGCAGCACATAGCCCAGACCGGGTTCGCCTGCAATATCAGCGCCTTGCTGTTGTAGGGTGGCAATATCGCGATAAAGTGTTCGCACACTGATAGCCAGTTCCTCCGCCAGCGCAGCCCCTGTTACGGGATAGCGATGGCGGCGTAGCACTTGAATCAGGTCAAGCAGACGCTGGCTGCGGGACATAATAGCTCTCGTCGGAGTATAAAAGCTGACTATAGCACCTTCAGTCAGGCCATTTTACTGGGTGGCAGCAAAACTAGGGAGCCATTGAGAATTTCCTCTGTAGCAAGCCGATAAGCCGCCTACCGTAGAGACCGATAATCAGCCCCCATACCACTGCACCACACAATACCAATATCAGGCCAGTAGGCGTGACAGAACCATCACTGATGAAAATAATACTGATTAGCCCTAAGAGCGCGATGCCAATCCCGATACATTGATATCTTGAGAGCTTTTCGCGCAACAGCAACGCGCCAAGGATCATGGTGAAGAACGCGCCGAATTGCAGCACTAACGAAGCGATTCCTGCTGAGACACCTGCTTTAATACCCAGATTGACGATACCCCATAAGCTGATACCAAACAGTGGGCCGTAACCTATTATGTATCGCCATGAAGTGTCAGGTTTTTTGATAAAAGGACTGCGGGCAGGGTGCAGAGCGTAAAGCGTAAAGCGAATCCCGGCTAAAATAAGCGGGTCTGCGGCAATCAGGCCAAGTTTTATTACCGAAAAATTAGCCCCCCAAATTGCGGTAATGCATAGAGCAATTAAAAAATCAGTTAGTTTCACGCAGCCTACCTAGGGTGAGTGAATTAATCGGTTATTGTTATTTCACAGTGGCAGTTCACAAACTGAGTAGTGATAGTCAGTAGCGAACATGAGAATATTTCCAGGACAGCGGTATCGCAATTCAGGATACCGCTGCGAATAATGTGTTATTAATTCTGTTTATATAAACCAGCGACCATAAAGCAGCTAAATGAACTAAATAGCATCTCAATCCCGACCAGAGTCGTAACCATGGTGATCGACATCAGTGGGCCAGCACTCACCAATAGATAGGTAATAATCAGATCCAAGACGCCGAGCAAGATTTGTAGCCATGCCCCCGGCATTCCCCATGTTCTAACACCGGTTATCAACCGCATCACCCCACCAAAGGCAAACAGCACCGCCAGCACCACAGCCAGACTTATCATCCCTATTGCTGGATTGGTAATAAATACATAACCCATCACAATATATGCGATGCCGAGTAAAATACCGGTCACCATTGGCCAAAGATTATGGGAACGGTTGGTTACCATACCCACGATCATTGCAATCCCACTGAGTAGCAGTAGGACACCAATAATTTTGCTGAGAACAACGCTGGAGGCCAGTGGGTTAATAAGGCAAAAGATCCCGCCCAGTAATAGCAAGATTGCGATGACCCGCATGATAATCCGTTGTTTTTTTAAGGTACTTTCATCAAGGCTCATAAGGTATTTCCGATCTATATTCAGCATGACGATGACTCCTGTATAGTCTGAACTAGGTTATCGATAACTATCATGAGTATAGGTCGAACAATAGATGTATAAATAAAATTAATGATATTCAACTAATTATACTGTGGAATATTTCCTGTACGCCAGATGTGCAAATAGCATTGCAGTGGCACTTATCATCCCCCCAAGAATACAAACACCTGACCATCCCGCATTCGCATATACGATCGTTGCACTGATAGCTCCGATGGCGCTACCGATGGAATAGAACAACATATAGCCAGCAACCAGGCGGCTTTGGGCATCAGGGTGTAGCGCCAATATGATGGTCTGATTAGTTACATGCACCGTCTGAACGGCAAAATCTAATATCACGACACCGATAACCAGCCACCAGACCGATCGCCGACGGACTAACGTTAACATCCGTTGCCATCGTATCGAGTAGGGGCTGAGCAAAATAGACATTGGCGACCGCCATGGCGGATACCATCGCCAAGAGTGGCACCACTATTGATGTGAGGTGTGGTGCCAGAGCAGTTTGTGGTAATCGCCGAGTGCGACTCTTTGCTGATTCTTTTCTGATGGACATAAAAATACCTGATACCTTTCTGGTTTTTATTTGAAACCACGTAATTGATTTTTAACCAATGTGGTTTTAATATGCAACCAGCTTATCCAGCAAATGATCGGAGTAAAAGAATGACTAAAACGAGTGAAGGCCAGATAGGGGCAGAAGAATGCCCGGTTGCCAGAACGCTCGAGGTCTTGGGGGATCGCTGGTCACTCATGATAATTCGTGATGCTTTTGATGGGATCAGCCGTTTTGGCGAATTTCGGAATAACCTTGGCTTGGCGAAAAATATCTTGGCGGGTCGCCTGCGTGAGTTGGTTGAACACGGCATTCTGATGATAGTCCCGGCCTCTGATGGCAGTGCTTACCATGAATATGTGTTGACGGATAAAGGCCGCCAATTATTCCCTATTGTGGTCAGCCTACGCCAATGGGGCGAAGATCACTTGTTTGCTGTTGGCGAAAAGCACTCTATTTTAGTTGATAATCAGAGTGGGCATCCGATCAGTAAGCTGACAGTATCTTCACAGCAAGGTAAGGTATTAGATGCCAGCGAATGCCATCGGGAAAAAGTGATTAAGCGGTAAGGAAGGTATCTGCGGCGGGAAATAAAATCTCAATGGATATTAATGACAGGATATGCAAAATGGATTCTCGGATACTGGAAATACTGCAATACACATTGAAACCGGGTAGTGGTGTGGAATTCCACCGAATTATGCAAGAGATCAGCATTCCCTTGCACGCCAGGGAGGGGATGGACGTCGTCGCTTATGGTCAATCGCTGCACGACCCAGACGCTTATTACCTGATGCGTGCCTTTGACAGTCAAGAGGCATTAGTGAATGCTGAGGCACGTTTTTACAGCAGTGACGGCTGGCTTGCTGGCCCGCGGGTGGCAATTGTTGAATGTATTGAAAATAGTCTCAAATCCGTAATATCGATGCCAACTGCCGCCATTGATGCTTTAAGAACCTAATCGGTCAATTCTTAGCATCCTTATACTGAATACGTTATCAACTGATAACGTATTTAATCGCCTCTGGGATTTATTATTGCTCTGCCTGATAAGTGTCGCGTAAGAAAAGGGTTAGCACATCTTTTGGCGGTGTCACCTCACATTCAGACAGCAGCCACCCCACAGCGCCTCGGTGATAAGCACCATGATGCTCAACATGGGAAAACATCTCTTTTCTACTCATTGCCCCTTTTCCCCCATCGACAAATTTGAAGTTAATTATTTCATCCAATTGTTGTTCAACCAGAGAGTGAAGGTACTCGAGATAGCGATTATCACTGATAGCAAAGGCGTCATTCAGCACCTCTAGAGGCGGTGTTTCAACCGTATTCAGCGCAGTATAACGGTGGGGAACTCCCTGAATATTGGCGATAAATATTTGATCAACCACATAAATATGATTCATCAGGCGAATCATAAGATGACGTTTATCTTTATAAGCCGCGGTATCAACATTGGCGATAGCGGAGAGGATCTCTTTATCAGCCCAGGCCTTGTATTGAAAAAGCATATCAAAGTGAGTAAGCACAGACATTTTCAGATCTCAGCGGAGAGTTAGATGGCTATTTTATAGTACGAGAATTATTGTAGGTCGTTAAGTAGCGTTGAATTTTAGCCGACTAAAACATTTCATCAACGAATGGACTGTCTATTGAATATTCGGCAAGCAAATAGCAATGACCTATATATCTTGAGATAATTAGGCAAAGCGAGAGGCTTGGGGGATGAGTAAATTGTTATAACCTGAATCGATGACGTTATCGCCATCTCAAGGTGCTTTCCTATTCTTCTACTAGAATATCCAGCCAATCCGTATTGAACAATTTTCGTTCAAATTGGCTAACCACTGAGACAGAAAAAATCAGATAAAGTGTAATTATATCCGTGAGATTCCATTCAACAGTCTCTATTCAAGATTGTGCAGTTATGGCTTCATTGAGTTGAGCAAATATAGCGCAGCGACACTTTTGCGACACAGGTTACCAGATACAAAAAAGCCAACTCGAAAGTTGGCTTAATGTGCTGATTTAACAGCTAAAATTTGGTGGCCCCTACTGGACTTGAACCAGTGACCAAGCGATTATGAGTCGCGTGCTCTAACCAACTGAGCTAAGGGGCCAGACTTGGGCGCTGATTATACGGTAGTTTTTATCCTGCGGTCTAGAGCTGATAAATCATATGGCTGTTTTATGCACAAAATTAAGGTTTTTTACGCACATAGCAGGTAATTACGTGCGGATGCAGGCTTGAGAATCGGTGGTTTGGGGCCAAAAAGAAAAACCCCGGCACGCCGGGGTTTTTTGTGTGTTTGCTGCTGTCGCTAACGATTAATCGTCCAGGAAGCTGCGCAACACTTCAGAGCGGCTTGGATGACGCAATTTACGCAATGCCTTGGCTTCAATCTGACGAATACGTTCACGGGTTACGTCGAACTGTTTGCCCACTTCTTCCAGGGTGTGGTCAGTGTTCATATCGATACCGAAACGCATACGCAGAACTTTCGCTTCACGAGCGGTCAGGCCAGCTAACACATCGTGGGTGGCAGAGCGCAGGCTCTCTGATGTTGCAGAGTCCAGCGGCAGTTCCAGAGTGGTATCTTCAATGAAATCGCCCAGATGTGAATCTTCATCATCACCGATCGGGGTTTCCATTGAGATTGGCTCTTTGGCAATCTTCAGCACTTTACGGATCTTGTCTTCCGGCATCAGCATGCGTTCAGCCAGTTCTTCCGGTGTTGGCTCACGGCCCATCTCTTGCAGCATCTGGCGTGAGATACGGTTGAGTTTGTTAATGGTCTCAATCATATGTACCGGGATACGGATGGTACGCGCCTGATCCGCGATAGAGCGGGTAATGGCCTGACGAATCCACCACGTGGCGTAAGTTGAGAACTTATAACCACGGCGGTATTCGAACTTATCTACTGCTTTCATCAGACCGATATTGCCTTCCTGAATCAAATCAAGGAATTGCAGACCACGGTTGGTGTATTTTTTCGCAATAGAGATAACCAAACGCAGGTTAGCCTCAACCATTTCTTTCTTGGCACGACGTGCTTTCGCTTCACCGATAGACATACGGCGGTTGATGTCTTTCACTTGCTCAATTGTCAGACCGGTTTCTTCTTCGATCTGGCGCAGTTTCTGCAAGCTACGTTGAACATCGTCCGAGACATCTTTCAGTTTTTCAGACCAGGGTTTACCCATCGCAATTGCTGCGGCAAACCAGGTATCACTGGTTTCATTGCTGGCAAACAGAGTAACGAAGTTTTTCTTCGGCATTTTGCACTGCTCAACACACAGTTTCATGATGATACGTTCTTGAGTACGAACGCGATCCATCATGGTACGCATGTTGTTGACCAGATAGTCGAACTGCTTCGGTACCAGGCGGAACTGCTTGAATACATCAGACAACTTCAGAATTTCAGCAGCAGCATTGGCGTGGCTACGACCATTTTTCTTGATTTCCATGCGTGCGTTTTCATACTGCTCACGCAAATCGCTGAATTTCTGGCGTGCCAGCTCTGGATCGATGCTGTTGTCGTCTTCTTCTTCGTCTTCGTCTTCATCTTCGTCGTCGTCATCATCCATTTCTGCGGTGGATAATTCAGAACCAACGTGAGTCGCCGTCGGCGCAATATCTTCTTCGGCGTTTGGATCAACAAAGCCGGTGATCAGGTCAGATAAACGGGCTTCACCCGCTTCAACGCGATCATATTGTTCCAACAGATAAGTAATCGCTTCAGGGTATTCAGCAACTGAACACTGAACCTGATTGATACCGTCTTCAATACGTTTGGCGATATCAATCTCACCTTCACGTGTCAACAGCTCAACGGTACCCATTTCGCGCATGTACATACGCACCGGGTCGGTAGTACGCCCGATTTCGGATTCAACACTGGATAATACCTGTGCAGCAGCTTCAGCCGCGTCATCGTCGGTATCAGTGGTGTTCTCGGCCAGCATCAAATCATCGGCATCAGGAGCTTCTTCCAGCACCTGTATGCCCATGTCATTAATCATCTGGATGATGTCTTCGATCTGATCGGAATCGACGATATCTTCCGGCAGATGGTCATTGACCTCAGCATAGGTCAGATAGCCTTGCTCCTTACCACGGGTGACAAGTAGCTTCAGCTGTGACTGCGGGTTTTGCTCCATAAGACGGTATCCACACTTCAGAGTATTTGGGTTGGTGTCGGTCGGCGAAACCGCCAACAATAGCATTTGGGGCCTTTTTTTGTCGCCGCTGCCCGCTATGGCGGCATATTGTGGGGAGTCGCCCCCACATTTATCGGCAATTAAGCCGTTGGGTGTTTCATTTTTTTCTGGCTAATGCCAGATTCAAAGACCAAAGCTCTTTACGTTCTTCGGCGTTTAATCCATGTGTCCGGTCACGCGCTATCAGGGTTTCCTGACGTTGCTCCAAGATGGAGTCATACAGGCTCGTTAGCGTGTCGACAAAAGTCGGTTCGACCATGTCCTCAACAATCATGTGGTTCCATGTTGCGAGAGTTTCAAGCTGTTGGCTGAATTTATTATCCCGATACAGTTCCAATAACTGCCCGGTTGTCAGCCCTGGCTGAGCCAGACAAGTCTCAACCAACTCAATAAATAACGGTAAACCGGCTAACTTGGCTTGCTCGACGCCCTGTAGTGAGGGAATAAGTGTAGCTAGTTGTGGGTTTTGTACCAGTAGCCCTATAAGTATACGCATGGTTGTGCGTTTTAGCTGGGGCGGTTGGTAGGTATTCGTGTTTTCAGCCTGTTTTGGCATCAGCTTATCGAGCTGGCTATCATCGAGCAGGCCCAATTTATTACCGAGCTGCTGGCGCAGATAAAGACGTAATGTCTCACCGGGTACCTGACTGATTAAAGGTAGTGCCAGAGTGCTTAACTTGGCGCGCCCGTCGGGGCTGCTCAAATCCACCTGTGGCATCAACGTTTCAAACAAAAAGGTTGAGAGTGGCTGTGCCCCTTCCATCCGCTGTTCAAATGCGTCTTTCCCTTCTTTACGTACCAGAGTGTCTGGGTCTTCGCCATCGGGCAAAAACATAAAGCGTAGCTGACGGCCATCATTTAGATAGGGCAGCGCCGTTTCTAATGCTCGCCATGCCGCATCTCTGCCCGCCCGATCACCGTCGTAACAACAAATTACGTTATCGGTGGCACGGAATAATAATTGAATATGCTCCGCAGTGGTCGCGGTCCCCAGCGAGGCAACGGCATAGTCAATACCAAATTGCGCGAGTGCTACCACATCCATATAACCTTCCACCACGAGTAAACGCGTTGGATTGGGATGATTCACTTGCGCTTCATACAAGCCGTAAAGCTGGCGGCCCTTATGAAAAATTTCTGTTTCTGGGGAGTTTAGATACTTTGGCACTCCATCACCCAGAATTCGCCCGCCAAAAGCGATAACCCGCCCACGTTTATCGCGGATAGGGAACATGACGCGCTCACGAAAACGATCGTAAGTCCGTCCTGTATCATTAGTCACCAGCATTCCGGCATCGTTCAGCGCAGTACGGCTCTCACCATCACGGCCAAAACGTTTTAAGGCATTGTCCCAACCTGGGGGGGCAAAACCAATAGCAAAATGTTGGATGATTTCTTCACTCAAACCGCGATGCTTAAGATATTCGCGTGCCTGATTGGCATTCGAGCCTTTGAGTGACTGTTGATAGAATCCGCTAAGGCTTTCCATCAGTTGATAGAGACTTTGTCGTTGATGACGTTCGATCTGGGTGGTGCCGGTTCCTGCCTCGTAAGGCACTTCCAGCCCATGCATGGTGGCTAATTCCTCAATACTTTCGACAAATTCGAGTCTGTCGTAATTCATCAGGAAATCAACAGCGTTACCATGTGCGCCACAGCCGAAACAGTGATAAAACTGTTTTTCGCCGTTAACAGTGAATGAGGGTGTTTTCTCATGATGGAACGGACAGCACGCATGGTAATTTTTGCCTTGCTTCTTCAGCTTTACCCGTGCGTCGATAAGATCAACGATGTCGGTGCGCGCTAGCAAGTCATTGATAAATACGCGTGGAATTCGTCCAGCCATAAGCCCCTATTCGGTCAGTCCATAAACGAGAACAAGCCGCGCATTCCTTTCGGAAAGCACGGCCTTCGTATGCAACTACTCGATCTGCGCGTTCTTAGAACATAAAAAACTACGCGGTGGGGTTACCCCCGAAGAATTAATACAGACGAGTGCGGCGTGCGTTTTCGCGAGCCAATTTCTTCGCGTGACGTTTTACAGCAGAAGCTTTAGCGCGTTTACGTTCGGTAGTCGGTTTTTCATAGAACTCACGACGACGGACTTCAGCTAAAACACCCGCTTTTTCACAAGAGCGTTTGAAACGACGAAGAGCTACGTCGAATGGCTCGTTTTCACGTACTTTAATTACCGGCATGTGCCTCTCACCTCAATAGAAATCGGTTTGCTGCTGGCCAATCGCCAGCCTTCTCAAAATGGTGCGGAATTTTACTTCAATGGATGCTGCTTTGTAAAGCACCACAGCAAATTGAAACAGGCACGCCCCTGTGATGTCGCCCTCGTTCTTTACAAGAAAGTTGGTGCCGAGAGTGCGACGGCCGCTGATTATATACTAAACAAGGCTGTTGATCGAATTAATCAACACTCTTTTCAAATATGACCACTATCAACAACATTTAGGTGCTCAAAGCGTGAAAATGCCGTCTTTACCGTCAGAGATCATGACTGGCGGCGCTGTTATGCTAAACTATCGGCCGCACGTGAATGATGGGAAATGTAATGCGAGTTTTGGGTATAGAAACGTCCTGCGATGAAACCGGTATTGCAGTGTATGACGATGAAGCCGGTCTGTTAGCTAACCAACTGTACAGTCAGGTTAAATTGCATGCTGATTATGGCGGTGTAGTGCCTGAGCTGGCTTCCCGTGATCATGTGCGCAAGACTGTGCCGCTGATTCAGGCAGCATTGAAAGAAGCCAATCTGAGCGCTAAAGACATCGATGGTGTGGCGTATACCGCAGGCCCAGGTTTGGTTGGCGCATTGCTGGTCGGGGCGACAGTCGGCCGCGCATTGGCATTTGCGTGGGGGGTTCCGGCGGTGCCGGTCCACCATATGGAAGGCCACCTACTGGCACCGATGTTGGAAGAGAACGCACCAGAGTTCCCGTTTGTCGCTCTGCTGGTCTCTGGCGGTCACACTCAGTTAATTAGCGTGACCGGTATTGGTGAGTATCTGCTATTAGGGGAATCTGTCGATGATGCGGCAGGTGAAGCCTTTGATAAAACTGCAAAATTATTAGGCCTGGACTATCCTGGGGGGCCGATGCTGTCGCGTATGGCACAACAGGGTACGGCGGGGCGTTTTACTTTCCCGCGGCCAATGACCGATCGCCCTGGACTGGATTTCAGTTTTTCTGGTTTGAAAACGTTCGCTGCAAATACTATCCGTGCTAACGGTACCGATGATCAAACCCGTGCTGATATTGCCCGTGCATTTGAAGATGCAGTGGTCGATACGCTGGCGATTAAATCCAAACGAGCGCTGGATAAGACCGGCTTCAAACGTTTGGTCATTGCCGGTGGTGTCAGTGCAAACCGCACTTTACGTTCAAAGCTGGCGGAGATGATGCAAAAACGGGGCGGTGAAGTATTCTATGCTCGGCCAGAGTTTTGTACCGATAATGGCGCGATGATCGCCTATGCTGGGTTGATCAGGCTGAAAAGTGGTGTGAGCAGTGAGTTGAGTGTTTCGGTTAGGCCGCGCTGGCCGTTAGCCGAGTTGCCGAAAGTCTGAGCGGGGCTGCGGCGGTGTTGCCGCGTCATCTCGTGATGCTCACATACTGATGTATGCTCCGCTCTCTCAATTCCTTGCGCCTTGCCTCGCTCCCGCTCAGCCATTCTAAGATTGGTGCCGAAAGTCTGAGCGGGGCTGCGGCGGTGTTGCCGCAGTCATTCAAAATGCTTATGGATGAGAGTCCACGCCGTTTTTGCATTCCTTTGCGCTTTGCCTGGCTCCCGTTCAGTCATTCTTGTTTTGAGGAGAATCAATCTTCTTTCTCTTCCAACTCTGCGGCTTCTTCGGCCGGGGTTTTCTGCTTTTTCTTTCTGAGTTTATCCCAGATTTTACTTTCTTTGCCGCGCCATAAACGTTGAATGTTATCGTGGTGGCGCATCAAAATCAGGCAAGAGAGCATGGCGACCGGGAAGGTGAATTGCGGTTTAAACCACCAGACGTAGAAGGGCGCAATTAGCGCACTGATAATTGCGCCTAAAGATGAATACCCACTCAATAACACCGTCAACAACCAAGTACCGGTCATCAGACCGGTTAGATCCCAGCCGATAGGGGCGATGGCGCCAAAAGCAGTAGCAACGCCCTTGCCACCTTTAAAATGGAAAAAGACCGGATAGATGTGACCAAGACAAGCAGCGATAGCGGTCAAGCCAAGATACAGCGGGGAAACGTGCAGCAGGTAAGCAATCCAAACGGGTAACATGCCTTTCAGCACATCGAAAATCAGCACTGTTGCTGCGGCTGCTCGGCCACCGATGCGCAGCACGTTGGTTGCACCGGGATTACCGGAGCCATGTTCACGCGGATCTGGCAGCTTAGCAACCCGACACACCAGGATTGCACTGGAAATAGAGCCACACAAATACGCGAAGATAATCATGCCAAGCGCGATAGCACTCATAACACCGCCCTGTTGAATAATGATCGTTTTAATCGCAACATCAGTGGATAATACGCATATTCGGCTGGAAGTGGTATCCGGCAGGCGCAAAAACAGAGAATGACGTGATGGACATCGTATTTATTGAAGAACTGAGTGTCATAACCACCATTGGTGTTTATGACTGGGAGCAGACCATCCAGCAGAAGCTGGTGTTCGATATCGAAATGGGTTGGGATAATCGTAAAGCTGCTGCCAGTGATGATGTGAATGATTGCTTGAGCTATGCAGATATCAGTGATGCGGTGATACAACACGTAGAGTCACAGCGTTTTGCCTTGGTTGAGCGGGTGGCAGAAGAGATAGCCGAGCTGCTATTAGTCCGTTTCCAATCACCGTGGGTGCGGATTAAAGTCAGTAAACCAGGGGCGGTGGCACAAGCCCGTAATGTCGGTGTGCTCATTGAACGTGGTCAACGACCTAACTGATTTTTGCTCTGCCACGACATAAAAATGCAACCCTATATTGATAATGTGGTTTGAATTATTGATTAACGTGATATTTTTACCGACTGAAATTGAACGGCATTATTTTGCACATTGCCGTTTTTTTGTGGATTTCTATATCCTAAATAATTCAAGTTGCGGGAAGGCGGCAACTGACTGAATCCGCAGGAGCTTACAGAAGTAAGTGACTGGGGTGAACGAGGGCAGCCAACGCACATGCAACTTGAAGTATGACGGGTATATTACATGGCATTGGGTATCGTAGATGACGGATATGTATTCGCTGTTTGTGGCTGTTGTTTTAGGTGTGGTAGAGGGATTGACTGAGTTTTTACCCGTGTCATCCACTGGGCATATGATTATCGTCGGTGAGCTATTGGGCTTTACCGGCGACAAGGCAAAAACCTTTGAAGTTATCATTCAGTTAGGGTCGATTCTGGCGGTTGTCGTGGTGTTCTGGCGGCGGTTATTTGGCCTGATTGGTATCCATTTCGGCGCGGTACCTCATGAGGGGAAAACCAGCGGTCACCTGACATTGGGCCATATTTTACTGGCAATGATCCCCGCCGTGGTGCTGGGGTTGGTATTCCATGACCTCATCAAATCGCTGTTTGATCCGAGAAATGTCATGTATGCCTTGGTGGCGGGTGGGGTGCTTTTGCTAGTCGCAGAATGGTTCAAACCTAAAAATCCTAAATCTGTTGGTTTGGATGATATTACTTACCGTCAGGCTTTCGCGATTGGCTGCTTCCAGTGTCTGGCGTTGTGGCCGGGGTTCTCCCGTTCTGGTGCCACCATTTCCGGCGGTATGTTGGTCGGTGTTAACCGTTATGCCGCGTCTGAGTTCTCCTTCATTCTGGCAGTACCGATGATGATCGGGGCCAGTGGACTGGATCTTTATAAGAGCCTGCACTTCCTGACGCTGGGTGATTTACCGATGTTTGCCGTCGGATTTATCACGGCATTTATCGTGGCTCTGATTGCTATCAAAACCTTCCTTTCACTGATTAAACGTATCTCTTTTGTACCTTTCGCCATCTATCGCTTTGTTGTCGCGGCAGCGGTGTACTGGGTCTTTATGTAATATACCCGTTATACTTCAAGCTGCACGTGCGTTGGCTACGTTCAATCACCCGAATCACTTACTGATGTAAGCTCATCGGGTTCTTTCGCTTGCCGCCTTGCTGCAACTCGAATTATTTAGGGTATAAAAAATGCATCAGATACAATAAAACACCTTGATTAATCAGGGTGTTTTATCTTTAGATAATATGGATTTATTCTTAAATTACTTCTTGAGCCTGTTTCCATTCGGCTAATGCTTGTTGGCGGCGACGTTTAAGTTCGTCGCGAATGGCTAATCCTTGTAACCCGCTGGCGACTACTTCCTGCACTGATACGCCGCTGGCAATATGGAATGCGGCGCGCAAATAATCGCCCTGCGGATAAGGATTTTCTTCAAATCCGGTACGGCCTCGGGCATCAGCCTCACTGGTGATAATCATTTGCTCAAGACGTTCTGGTTTGCGCCACACATCAATGGCATCAAACAGTTTGAGTAGAGTTTCGGGGCGAAGCTTATTCACTGTATGGATAAGGTCATGGTATTCCGCCACCAGTTTCGCCAAGTCACGTATCGGATTAGGTACCCGTAAGCGCTGACATAACTGCTCAACCAATTTAACCCCAGCCGGGCCGTGGCCGTGATGGTGTGGCCAGAATTCTTTTGGTGTCAGACCTTTACCCAAATCATGGCAGAGAGCGGCAAAGCGGACATCAACCTCAGGGCTAAGTTGAGCCGCAATGGCTAATGTCATCAGCGTATGGATACCGGTATCAATTTCTGGATGCCACTTTTCGGGAGCCGGTACGCCAAATAAACGTTCAATTTCTGGAAAGAGCACCGCCAGCGCACCGCAATCACGTAACACTTGAAAATAGATCTGCGGGCTTTGTGTTTTCAGCGCTTTCTCGGTCTCTTTCCATACTCGCTCTGGCGTCAGAGCCGATAGCTCGCCACTTTGTGCCATTGCTGCCATCAATGATTGAGTCTCAGCGGCGACGCTAAAACCTAAATGGGCAAAACGGGCAGCGAAACGGGCAACCCGCAGCACACGTAGTGGATCTTCGCCAAAGGCGTCGGAGACATGACGCAGTACTCTGTTTTCTAAATCTTGTTGGCCGTGGTAGGGGTCAATCAATTCCCCCTCGGCGCTACGGGCAATGGCATTGATGGTCAAATCGCGACGCAACAAATCCTCTTCCAGCGTGACATCTGGCGCGGCATAGCAGGTAAAACCGGTGTAACCTGCGCCGGATTTACGCTCGGTACGAGCTAGTGCGTATTCTTCATGGCTGACAGGGTGCAGAAACACGGGGAAGTCTTTACCAACCTGCTGATAGCCCTGTGTGAGTAACTGTTCCGGGGTGGACCCCACCACGACCCAATCCTGTTCGGTGACCGGCAGATTTAATAAGCTGTCGCGTACCGCGCCGCCGACCAGATAGATTTTCATATAAATCCTTCGTTCTTGATGTTGCAGCGTTATTAGCTGCTCACTTGAATCACACTTTACCGCCTGGCGACAAAGGCTTGTTTCAGTATAGTTGGGGATGAGAATAGATTAAACAAGCAGGCCACCCTGGCGGGCAGCCGAACGCGTCGATTTTACAGTCTTATTAAACGGCTATCAGTTCATCCAGCGATTGTTCTTTTTACGGCTTGGGATCAGATGTGGCAGTACCAGACCAAGGAGCAGGCCGATACCGGCAACACCGCCGCCGTACATAAACCATTGCAGGATAATGGTACGCTGTTTGTCATCTAATTGCAGATTCACAGCGCTGACTTTCTTCTGAGCAACCACTAACTGATTCTTTAGTGACTCGTTTTCTTTTTGCAGCTCGGAAATCACGCTGTCGCTGGCCGCGACTTTCTGTTGCATTTCAGCAGTGCGCTGATTCCAGCTATTATCAATATTAGCCAGCTTATCTGTCAGGGTTTTGACTTGTTGTTCAAGGTCCGGTACCCGAATACGCAGACTTGGCGTTTCACTCAATTGATTCAGCGCGATCCAGGTGGTTTTCCCTTTACTGTCGCGGATTTGACCGTAATTTGTGCTGTCATCAACACTTATCAGGGCGACTTCATCTCCGCCTTTTAACGTGCCAACAATACGGTATTGGTTACCGGGACCGCTATGAACGTAGGTATCCAGCTCATCAGAGATGTAGCGTTTTTCTTCAGCGTGCGCGCCCCAGGAGATACTGAGACTTAGCATCGCGAGGCAAATTAGGCGTATTTTCAGCATTAGAGAGTCATTTATGAGTGAATTTATGGAACGATAGTAGTGTGTTCAGTTTGCCGACGCAACGCATAAACCGGAATGAGAACTATCTTACTCTCATAGCCAGCGCGGCTTTAGCCACTTTGTTGTTCATTTTAACCACACTGAAAATTTGTCTTATGAAGCCTTATGGTAGACCTGTTAAAATAGAGGCTGACTCGGGGTAGCCACGCGGTTTTTTTGTGTAAAATAGCGAAGTCTGTGTAAAACAGGCAAACCGCCGCGAAAGAGGCATAATGCCCGTAAACTCGCAACATACCGGTGTGAATGAAATTATGACCGTTGAAATAGAATTAAAATTTATTGCTACTCCTGCGGCCATTGCCGCTTTGCCCGAGCGGCTTACATCCTGGCAAAGCCAGCATTCTGCGCCGCAGGCGCTGACCAATATCTATTTTGAAACTGCCGATAAGCGGCTGCGCCAACATGATATTGGCTTACGTATCCGTGGTTATGATGGCCGTTACGAAATGACGGTTAAGACCGGCGGTAAAGTGGTCGGTGGTTTACATCAACGCCCTGAATACAATGTTGATATTGATAGTGACCAATTGGATTTGGCGCGTTTCCCTGCCGATATCTGGCCGAACGGTTGGGTGATTGAGACATTACAAGCAGAACTGCAGCCGCTATTCCGTACGGATTTTACTCGAGAGAAGTGGGTGATTACTTACGGCGAAAGCGAGATAGAGCTTGCTGTTGATCAAGGCACTATCAGTGCAGGTGAGCTGTCGGAACCCTTGCACGAAATTGAGCTGGAACTGAAAAAAGGCAATCAGGCAGATTTGCTGGCATTGGCCGCAGAACTGGCACAAATTGGCGGTTTACGACAGGGCAATCTGAGTAAAGCAGCCCGTGGCTATCATTTAGCACAAGGCAATCCTCCTCGTGAATTGCGCCCGTTACTGGTGTTGCAGCCAGCGGCCAAATCCACCGTTGAGCAAGGTATGGTCGCAGGGCTGGAGATGGCCCTGGACCATTGGCAATACCATGAAGAGCTGTGGTTACGTGGTGAGCCGGCCGCTAAAGCTATGATCATTGAAGCATTGGCAATGGTGCGTCAGTCATTAGCTATTTTTGGTGGTTTGGTCCCGCGCAAAGCCAGTACTGAATTGCGTGCCGGGCTGCTGGCGCTTGAACCGCAGTTAGAACCGAAGAATGTCGATGCTGAGCAGCTTTGCTATAGCACTGATTACCTAAAATGTAAGTTAGCGCTCACATCTTGGTTGGTTACCTCTGGCTGGCGGCCATTTATGGATGCCAAAGCACAGACCAAGTTTGAAGGGTCATTTAAACGCTTCTGCGACATCATGTTGAGCCGCAGCGCTGCTGATCTGAAAGACGCTTTTGGCCAGCATCTGGATGACGATGGTTATTTGGCGCAACTCCCTCGCTTGAACCGGCAGATCATGTCTTTCCAATTGCTCTCAGGCTTCTATCCGCAGAGTGAATGGTTGCCGTATATCGATGGCTGGTTTGGTTTACAGCAGGAGATTATGCACCGTCAGGGTCACTGGCGTGATACCGCCCGTAAGGAAGCGCTAGCGCAGGCAGCCTTTTGGTTGAACGGTGCTGCTAGTTAATAGATAGCAGCTTGAGGAATGCTTTATGTTGCCACTCTCTTCGGAATTACAGATTCAGGCGCAGAATATACGACAGCGCTTTTATGAGTTACCGGCTCCGCCAGATTTACACGAGGAAGATATCCCTGTGCTGGCGTTGAGTGATTTTGTCAGTGATATGTTACTGATTCACCCTGAGTGGCTGGAGGAGTTGCATCAGCAACCCCCGCAACCGCAGGAGTGGCAATTTTATCCACAATGGTTAAATCTGGCGTTGGCCGAGGTACATGACGAAGCGGCATTATTAGCCGCATTGCGGCTGTTTCGCCGCCGGATGATGGTGCGCATCGCCTGGTCACAAACACGGCAAACCAGTGTGACTACTGAGACCTTACAACAACTGAGCGGGTTGGCTGAAAGCCTGATTTTGGCGGCGCGCGATTGGCTGTATCAGGCTTGTTGCCGTGAGTTCGGTACCCCCTCTAATGCCGAGGGGGTACCGCAGCCGCTGCTGATTTTGGGCATGGGCAAGTTAGGCGGCGGTGAACTGAATTTCTCCTCTGATATCGATCTAATTTTTGCCTACCCAGAAAACGGCCAGACCCAGGGTGGGCGACGGCAGTTGGATAATGCCCAGTTCTTTACCCGCTTGGGGCAACGGCTGATTAAAGCGTTGGATCAGCAAACTATTGATGGTTTTGTCTATCGGGTGGATATGCGTCTACGCCCGTTTGGTGACAGTGGCCCGCTGGTACTGAGTTTTGCCGCGCTGGAGGATTATTACCAAGAGCAAGGGCGCGACTGGGAACGCTATGCGATGGTTAAGGCTCGTCTGATGGGCGGGGCTGAAGACCACTACAGTAAAGAGCTGCGCCAGATGCTGCGGCCCTTCGTCTTCCGACGCTATATCGATTTCAGCGTGATTCAATCGTTACGTAACATGAAAGGGATGATTGCCCGTGAGGTCCGGCGGCGTGGTCTGAAAGATAATATTAAGCTGGGGGCCGGCGGTATTCGTGAAATCGAATTTATCACGCAGGTATTTCAGCTTATTCGTGGCGGCCGTGAACCGCGCCTGCAAGAGCGGGCTTTACTGCCGACGTTGCAGGCAGTCGCCGAGCTGGGTTTATTGCCGCCACAACAAGTGAACGACCTCAGCAGCAGTTATCTGTTTTTGCGCCGTTTGGAAAATCTGCTGCAAGCTATTGCTGATGAGCAAACCCAAACGTTACCCGGTGATGCACTGAATCAGGCCCGATTGGCTTGGGGCATGGGGTATACCGACTGGATGGAAATGAGTGCTGCACTGGAACACCATATGCAGGCGGTACGGTTGGTATTTGACGACCTGATTGGCGATGATACTCCCGATATCGGTGAAGATCCTCGTCATGGTTTGTATAAAAGCTTATGGCAGGATGTGCTGGAAGAGAGTGATTTAGCCCCTTTGACGCCACATTTAGACGAACCAGCCCGCCGGCAGTTGTTGACGACGATAAATGATTTCCGCCATGACGTTGATAAACGCACCATTGGCCCTCGGGGCCGTGAGGTGCTGGATCAACTGATGCCGCGCTTGTTCTCCGAGGTTTGCTCGCGCCCGGACGCCAATGTCGCCCTCAGCCGCTTGATTCAGTTGCTGCTCAGTATCCTTACCCGCACCACTTATCTCGAATTACTGGTGGAATACCATGCGGCACTAAAACATGTTATTCGCCTGTGTTCTGCCTCGCCGATGGTGGCCAGTCAATTGGCCCGCTACCCGCTGTTATTGGATGAGTTGCTTGATCCGCAATCGTTCTATCAACCATTGGAACCCGGTGCTTATCGCGATGAATTGCGCCAATACTTATTGCGGGTGCCGGAGGATGACGAAGAGCAGCAACTCGAGGCGTTGCGTCAATTTAAGCAAGCCCAGCAATTGCGTATTGCTGCTGGTGATATCACCGAGGCACTGCCGGTAATGAAAGTGAGCGATCACTTAACTTATCTGGCAGAGGCCATGATTGATGCGGTTATTCAGCAAGCCTGGGGGCAGATGGTGGCTCGCTATGGCCAGCCGAGCCATCTACAGCAGCGAGAAGGCCGTGGTTTCGCCGTGATTGGTTATGGCAAGTTGGGGGGCTGGGAGCTAGGTTACAGCTCAGATTTGGATCTGGTGTTCTTGCTCGATTGCCCGCTGGATGTGATGACTGATGGCGAGCGTAGCATCGACGGCCGTCAGTTCTACCTGCGTTTGGCTCAGCGGGTGATGCATTTGTTCAGCACCCGCACCTCGTCAGGCATTTTATATGAAGTGGATGCTCGTCTGCGGCCATCAGGTGAGGCGGGCATGCTGGTCAGCACCGTTGAAGCTTTCGCCGATTACCAACAGCATGAGGCTTGGACTTGGGAGCATCAGGCACTGGTGCGCGCCCGCATCGTTTATGGTGATCCTCAATTGCATCAACAGTTTGATACCATCCGCCAGCAAATTCTGTGCCGCCACCGAGAAGACCCACAATTGCAGCAGGAAGTGCGCGAAATGCGAGAGAAAATGCGCAACCATCTGGGCAGCAAACAGCGTGGTATCTTTGATATTAAGGCTGATGAGGGGGGGATTACCGATATTGAGTTTATCGCGCAATATCTGGTGTTGCGCTATGCGGCCAGCGAGCCACGGTTGACCCGTTGGTCAGATAATGTGCGCATTTTTGAGTTGATGGCTAATTACGACATCATGGCACCGCAAGAGGCAGCGGCCCTGAACCGTGCTTATGTCACCATGCGTGATGAGATTCATCACCTGGCATTGCAGGAGCTATCCAGTAAGGTTTCTGCTGACAGTTTTATCACCGAAAGAGAGCAAGTTGCTGCCAGTTGGCGAAAATGGCTGGTGACGTCAGATATTGTTGCCAGCGAATAAGATAAAGTGCCAGCAGTGCCCGTTATGACTGGGTACGTCGGTTATTCATAGTATGCAAGGTGTCTGTGATATTATCCGGCACCACATATATTCGTCATACTTCAAGCTGCATGTGTGTTGGTCGCGCTCGTTACTCGGCCCGTCCATGGGCCTCGCAGAGGCGAGGCCGTTGCAAGCAACGTTCAAATCGGTTCCTGACCGATTTGTCACCCGAATCATTGACTAGCGTCAACTCATCGGGATTATGAGCCTCATGAGAGGCTCACCCTGCGGGCCAGCGCAAGCGCCGTTCAAAATGGTTTGCAACCAATTTGTCACTCGCTTGCCGCCTTCCTGCAACTCGAATTATTTAGAGTATAACAAACACAAAATTGGAGCGAAGAGATGTGTGTTTTCGGGGTTAATAACAGCTCACTTTGGGGGGCTAACGTATGAAAGTCACGCTGCCTGATTTTCGCCGCGCTGGTGTATTAGTCGTTGGTGATGTCATGTTAGACCGCTATTGGTATGGGCCAACCAGCCGGATCTCACCAGAAGCACCGGTGCCAGTTGTCAAAGTTGATACCATCGAAGAGCGCCCTGGTGGTGCTGCAAACGTGGCGATGAACATCGCATCCCTTGGCGCTATCTCTCGTTTAGTTGGGTTGACCGGCATCGATGATGCTGCGCGGGCGCTGACCAGCAAGCTGAATGAAGTACAGGTGCGCTGTGATTTTGTTTCGGTGCCGACCCACCCAACAATTACCAAATTGCGGGTGCTTTCTCGTAATCAGCAGTTGATCCGCCTGGATTTTGAAGAGGGTTTTGACGGGGTTGATCCGCAGCCAATCTTTGATCGTATCCAGCAGGCGCTGCCACAGATTGGCGCATTGGTGCTATCCGATTATGCCAAAGGCGCATTGAACAGTGTGCAGCCGATGATCCAACTGGCACGCAATGCGAAAGTTCCGGTACTTATCGATCCTAAAGGCAGCGATTTTGAGCGTTATCGCGGCGCAACACTGTTAACCCCTAACTTATCCGAATTTGAAGCCGTCGTTGGTCACTGTAAAAATGAAGAAGAGCTGGTCAGCCGTGGCATGAAGCTGGTGGCTGACTTTGAGCTTTCAGCTTTGCTGGTGACCCGTTCCGAACAGGGAATGACACTGCTACAACCGGGGAAACCACCATTACATCTACCCACTCAGGCGCAGGAAGTGTTCGATGTGACCGGTGCCGGTGATACGGTGATTGGGGTGTTGGCTGCGGCACTGGCTGCGGGTAATACGCTGGAAGAGTCCTGCTTCCTGGCTAATGCTGCCGCCGGTGTCGTGGTTGGTAAGTTAGGCACCTCAACGGTTTCACCGATTGAGCTGGAAAATGCCATCCGTGGTCGTGCGGAAACCGGTTTTGGGGTGATGGATGAGCAACAACTGAAAAAAGCGGTGGCGCAGGCCCGTCAGCGTGGTGAAAAAGTGGTCATGACCAATGGTATTTTCGATATTCTCCATGCGGGTCATGTCTCTTATTTGGCTAACGCCCGTAAGCTAGGTGACCGCCTGATCGTGGCAGTTAACAGCGATGCCTCGACCAAACGCTTGAAAGGCGAAAAACGGCCAGTTAATCCACTTGATCAGCGCATGATTGTATTAGGTGCGCTGGAAGCTGTGGATTGGGTGGTGCCGTTTGAGGAAGATACGCCGCAGCGCTTAATTGCCGATATTTTGCCGGATTTGCTGGTAAAAGGTGGTGATTATAAGCCGGATGAGATAGCGGGCAGTGCCGAGGTTTGGGCTGCTGGCGGTGAGGTTAAAGTACTGAATTTTGAAGATGGAGTTTCCACCACCAATATTATTCAGTCAATCAAGAATGGCCGAGGCTAGTAGGTGAATGGACTAAAACAGGAGTTGAGTCTGGCACAGGGAGTCGGGTTGCTGTCCACCTCACTGCTGGGAACGGGCGTTTTTGCGGTTCCAGCACTGGCGGCGATGCTGGCCGGAGACGACAGTCTATGGGCCTGGCCGGTATTGATTATACTGGTTTTCCCGATTGCTATCGCGTTTGCTGCGCTAGGCCGCCATTTCCCTAGTGCCGCAGGGGCGGCCCACTTTGTGACAATGGCCTTTGGCCCGAAGTTGGGGAATGTCACTGGTTGGCTATTTTTGTCTGTTATTCCGGTAGGTTTACCCGCCGCCTTGCAAATAGCTGCCGGTTTCTGGCAGGCGACATTTGGCTGGAGTGATACTGGGTTGTTGATGGTGCAACTGGTCACTTTGTTGGTTATTTGGCTGCTGGGCACACGTAGCGCGGGCTCCAGCGCTAATGTACAGACATTGATAGCATTACTGGTCATTGCGCTGGTGGTGGCTATTTGGTGGCAGGGGGCGATTCAACCATCACAGATACCCTGGCCAGAGCTACAAGATATTTCCCCTCCGAATATGTTCAGCGCGTTGGCCGTAATGTTCTGGTGTTTTGTCGGATTAGAAGCCTTTGCACATTTGGCAACAGAATTCCGCCATCCTGAACGTGATTTTCCACGCGCACTAATCGTTGGCTTACTCGTCGCAGGTGCCGTGTATTGGGGCTGTACCGTGGCGGTGTTGCATTTCCATGCCTATGGCGAACAACAAGCGGCTGCGGCGTCGTTGCCGGGCATTGTGGTGCAACTTTTTGGTCAGCATGCACTGTGGATAGCGTGCATTATTGGCTATCTGGCCTGTTTTGCCAGCGTCAATATTTATACCCAGAGTTTTGCCCGCATGGTGTGGTCACAGGCTCAGGTTCGGCCTGAAAGCAAACTTGCGCAGCTTTCTGCCGGGCAAACGCCAGTTAATGCACTTACTGCCGTGGTGGGGAGTTGCCTGGTATTTGCGTTACTTATTTATTGGCTATCGCTGCCACTGGACCTACTGATTGTGTATGCCAATGGCATTTTTGTGCTGATTTACTTGCTCTGTATGCTGGCGGGGATTCGCCTATTGAGCGGGCGCTCGCGGGTGATGTCGGTGATTGGCAGTATTCTGTGTTGTGTATTGCTGGTGATGATAGGTTGGAAAAGCTTATACGCTTTACTGATGTTTTTCCTCTTGTGGGTGCTGCTTTCCAGAATGCGACCAGCGGCGATATCCTCGTAAACTCAGGGCGCGATATCGAACTGCGCCCTGATTATCACTACTGACATGCGACCAAGCGTTACTCGCCGGTTTTGTCATCACTGCTGTTATCATCAATAACGGCTGGGACGTTGTTGAATTTGGCTTCCAGCTCTGTCACGCGTTGTTCCAGTAACGCCAGTTTTTCTCTGGTGCGTAGCAACACTTGAGTTTGTACATCGAACTCTTCACGATTAACCAAATCCAGTCGTGTTAATTGCGATTGCAGCACCAGACGAATTTTCTTTTCGACGTCTTCCCCGAATTCGCGAATTCCTTTCGGCATAGACTCATGCACCTGGCGGGCGATTTGTTCAATTTTTTTCGGGTCAATCATGATATTTCCCTAATGAGATGTGGATTACTGCTTATTAGTGTAATGCCTCACGTTGATTGTATAAACCTCCAAACATCTACATTTTGGTAATTGCCCAGACGAATCAATAGCGCTATAGTCATAGGGCTTATTCTCAGGGCGGGGTGCAAGTCCCCACCGGCGGTAAATTGTGGTGCGGCATATCTGTGTCGTGGTGCAAAAGCCCGCGAGCGCTCACGTTGTTTCTCTTGTTAAAGAGGGCAAGGTAGAGGTCAGCAGACCCGGTGTGATTCCGGGGCCGACGGTTATAGTCCGGATGGGAGAGAGTAACGGTATCTGCCGGGCTTATAGCTCGCTTGCGTTATTTCGGCTATTTCTATTTATATATGAAGCAATGTTATATATGAAAGAGTGGCCTTTTACTCCTCAAGACCGCCCTGATTCTGGTAATCCATAATTTTAATGAGGTTTCTTACCATGAATCAGACCCTTCTATCAGATTTTGGCACGCCTGTTGAGCGTGTAGAACGTGCTGTCGACGCGCTGCGTAATGGCCGTGGCGTTATGGTGTTAGACGACGAAAGTCGAGAAAACGAAGGTGATATCGTCTTTGCAGCTGAAGCAATGACTGTTGAACAAATGGCACTGACCATCCGCCACGGTAGTGGCATTGTGTGTCTGTGTATCACTGACGAGCGCCGCCAGCAACTTGATTTACCGATGATGGTGACCAATAATTCCAGCCAGTTCCAGACGGCATTTACCGTGACAATTGAAGCGGCTAAAGGTGTTACGACCGGCGTTTCTGCGGCTGACCGTTTGACGACTATTCGTGCGGCCATTGCTGACAACGCTAAACCTGCTGATCTTAACCGCCCGGGCCATGTATTCCCGCTGCGTGGTCAGGTAGGCGGTGTATTATCGCGTCGTGGTCATACCGAAGCCTCTATCGATTTGGCAACACTGGCGGGCTACAAGCCAGCAGGTGTGTTGTGTGAACTGACTAATGACGATGGCAGTATGGCCCATGCGCCAGAGGTTATTGAGTTCGCTAAATTGCATGATATGCCGGTAGTGACAATTGATGACCTGGCTGATTACCTCCAGTCTCAGGCAAGAAAAGCCAGCTAATAGAGTGGCGATATCAATGGATATTGCCTGCTGATCGTGTTGGTTTAAACACCGGGTTGCCTCTATTTTCCTGAATAGAGTGCGGCCCGGTTATTTCCTATAATGTCTTGACCCCTAAGTTAACCCTTCTCTGACTTTCCCCATTCAATTTTATTGAATATCTTCATCACTGTTATCTGGCTGTGTAATGAAAAAAAAGCGCGTAATGTATTTCTTATGATTTCAAGCGCCATTTTTTCTCTTAACAGTAAGGATTTCTTATGAACAGCTCTCGTATGCCTGCACTGTTTCTCGGCCACGGTAGCCCGATGAACGTGCTGGAAGAAAACAGTCACACTCAGGCATGGCGTACGTTGGGTGAGACCTTACCGCGTCCTAAGGCAATTCTGGCCGTCTCCGCCCACTGGTATACCCGTGGTACCGCAGTGACGGCAATGGAGCAACCTCGGACTATCCATGATTTTGGTGGATTCCCTCAGGCGTTATTTGATACCGAATATCCAGCGCCGGGGTCACCGGAACTGGCAGCACAAGTTCAGCAATTATTGGCACCTATCGCTGTGCGAGCTGATACCAGTGAATGGGGATTGGACCATGGTAGCTGGGGGGTATTGATTAAAATGTACCCTGAGGCTGATATTCCGGTGGTGCAATTGAGCATTGATGGTACGCAACCGGCGGCTTATCACTATGAGTTAGGTCGCAAGCTGGCAGTGCTGCGGGAGCAGGGCGTGATGATTGTCGCCAGCGGAAACGTCGTGCATAACTTGCGTATGGTTAGATGGCAGGGTGATAGCAGTCCGTATCCTTGGGCTGAATCTTTCAATCAATTTGTGCGAGATAACCTTAATTATCAAGGTGATAACCATCCTTTAGTAAACTTTATGCAACATGAAGGGGCTGCGCTATCTAATCCGTCACCAGAGCATTATCTGCCACTTTTGTATGTGTTGGGGAGCTGGGACGGCGTCGAGCCGATTTCGATTCCCACTGATGGGATTGAGATGGGATCGCTCAGTATGTTGTCGGTAAGAATTGGATAGTTCGACGTTATAAAAAGAAAGGTTTGAACTGATAAAGTCAGCGAGCCAAGGGTTGACCACTCCTACGGTTTACGCACTTGTATTTGAAACTAAAAGTGGCGCCAACGGAGTGTTTCCCCTTCATTTGACCTTGTCAGCAGTCTGAGGGAAAGCGAGTGCTTTCCCTTAAGTTATGCGCAGCCTTAGCCCAAAATAATATGCGGGTAAAAACGCGACAGATCTTGGGTAATCAGTTCTCTGTCTTCACGCAAACCAATGCCACAGGGTTGATCATTCACCAGCCAGCTACCTATCAGAGTATAGCTGTCGCCGAACTTAGGCAGCGGATGAAATTGCTGCACAATCATGCCTTCTTCACCATATGGCCCATCAACTCGGGCAACTTCTTTGCCGTTTTCCACAATCTGGATATTGGCACCTTCCCGTGAGAACAGCGGCTTGGTGACATAATGATCCATCTTTGGATGGTCATCTTCGGCGAAATAAGCAGGCAACAGGTTAGGGTGATTTGGGAACATCTCCCACAGCAACGGCAGCAAGGCTTTATTGGAGATAATGCTTTTCCAGGCGGGTTCCAGCCAGCGTACACCAGCATCTTCCAACTTGGTTGAAAACATTTCGCGGAACATAAACTCCCACGGATAGAGTTTGAACAAATTACTGATAACCTGATTATCCAGGTCAGTAAATTGGCCTTTCTCTCCTAAGCCGATCTCTTCCATAAACATGAATTCACTTGGCAGACCTGCTTCCAGCGCGCAATCTTGCAAATATTGCACCGTACCACGATCTTCTTCACTGTCCTGACAGCAGGCCAGATGCAGTAAGCTAAAACCATGGTTATCACGCAGGTCGACAAAGCGCTCAATCAACTTCTCTTGCATGCTGTTGTATTGATCAGAATCCTGACTCAAATTGCCTGCGTTGATTTGATCTTCCAACCATAACCATTGGAAAAAGGCGGCTTCATACAATGACGTTGGGGTGTCCGCATTGTTTTCCAGCAGTTTTGCTGGATTTATGCCGTCATAGGCCAGATCAAGGCGAGAATAGAGCGATGGCTGATGAGTTTTCCATGAGCTACGAACAAAATCCCAACAGTGTTTTGGAATGCGGAATTTTGCCATCAGTTGATCGCTATTCACCACTTTCTCAACCACTTGCAGACACATCTGATGCAATTCTGCGGTAGTTTCTTCCAGCTCTTCAATCTGTGCCAGTGTGAATTCGTAATACGCATCCTCACACCAGTACGGCTCGCCATACATGGTGTGGAAACGGAAACCGAATTCAGTGGCTTTCTCGCGCCAGTCTGGGCGTTCGCTAATCGCTAAACGTTTCATTAATCAGACCTTAACCACCCATGCTGCGTGTGCTGGTTTTAGATGATGTCGCGGCACTACGTTGCATAGAAGACTGCTTAGCTACGGACTCACCAAAGCCACCACGAGTGATAGTGTTGGTTACCGCAGGTTTGGGTGCCATAGCGGTTCTTGGCACATTCATGGTGCGGCCAGTGGTGGCTGAACCAAAGTTTTTGCCTGTCGCATCAACAAACTTGCCATTCGCTGGGCTATTTGGCGCTTTCGACGTGAATAGTGGCTGGCTTGCACCACCGCCCATCATCCGACCCATCATATAACCGGCCATTAATGGCATCCACATACTGCCACTTTGTTGTGGTGCGGCCGCCGTGGTTTCGCCAGAAGATGATGAAGATGTTGGTACCATGCCAGCTTGAGCAGGAGCCTGAGTACACTGAGATTCACCAAACTCTGCCACACAGTCTTCACGGGTCGCATATTTTGGTGCAGTTTTAGCCGCTTCTTGTAATGCCGTGTTGTAAGCGGTGGTACATTCCGCGCTCTTGGACGGATTCGCCTGAGAGCAATCATCAGCATTTTGATACAAAGAGACGGTTTCATCGGTTTTTTCACAGCCAGCCAGCATAAATACAGCACTGACAGCTAAAGCTACGGGCGCAAGACGGTAATTGCGCCAGGATTTACGGAAAGTCTCTTGATTGATGTTTTGAGTCCGTTTCATCATTATTTGTCTCATTTCAGGGCTTTTGTGCCCTTTCCCAGTAAGTACGCTCTAGAATAGGGGAAAGATGTACGAAATTAAAGCGTAGGGGCTTGCCAGCGGCAGACTTTACAAAGCTATACGAAATGCTGCGAGTAGCTTCGCTTTTTTCATTGGCAAAAAGTGCTTGGCAGCGAAGACGTAGGGCATAGAAACCGGGCACAGCCTGATGCTGCACCCGGAGAGTCCGAGTCCGTAAAAATCAGTTACGGAATGGATTGCCACTACGCGCCGCTGTTGGTGCTGCGGTAGCTGGTTGGCTTACAGAAGTAGCACGCGGTGCTGATTGAGCACTTTCGCCATCAGCATAAGCATTCTGGTTGGCATTGTCCGGTGCGAGGCTGGTGGCTGAAGTTGGCACTGGCTTGTCCAATACGCCATTCAGTTGCATCAGATCGTCCATATTCAATGTCCCCAACGCGGATTGGATGTTTAACTGATTAATCAGATAGTTATAACGCGCGTCAGCTAATTGCTGTTTGGATTGATACAAGTTAGTCGTTGCAGTCAATACATCCAGAATAGTACGGGTACCCACCTGGTATCCGGCTTCCATGGCATCTAATGAACTTTGGTTGGAAATGACCACCTGCTCATAAGCCTTGATACTACTGATGGAGGCTGAAATATTATTGAATGAGGAGCGTACAGTTTGCACCACACTACGGTGCGCACTTTCTAGCTGTTCACTGGCACCGACGAAATTGTACTGTGCTTGTTTCACCGCAGAATTGGTGGCCCCGCCGCTATACAGTGGCAAACTCAGTTGCACACCAATTTGGTTTTGCCCAGCATCATTATTTACTTGCTGGCTGGTTGGTGACCCCCCACTGTAACGCGTATTGGTTACAGAAGATGAGGCGGTCAAATCGACCGTCGGCATATAACCGGTTTCTGCTGACTTAATTTGCTCACGAGCCAAATCTTGGCTCAAACGGGCAGAAAGCAAAGCAAGGTTACGTTTTTCAGCTTCTTTCAATAAGTTAGTAACTGCTTGTGGGCGCTCAGTCTTCAAGCGACTCACATTCAGTGATGCCAATTCAGGATAATAAACACCGGTGATCTGGCGCAGGTTTTCCAACGCATTATCCAAATTGTTACGGGCAGTCACTTCTGCTGCTAACACGGTATCGTAGCTGGCACGGGCGTTTTGCACATCGGTAATTGCGACTAAACCTACATTAAACCGCTGGGTCGTTTGGTCCAACTGGCGATAGACCGATTGCTTCTGTGCTTCGGTGTAAGACAGGCTATCAATCGCTCTGAGTACGTTGAAATAGGCTGTTGCCGTGTTCAGGATCAGTGCCTGTTCGTCGGTCTGGAATGTGACATCCTGAATACCCGCCGCCTTTTCCTGTAAGGTCAGGGCGCGCCATTTAGACATATCAAAAATAGTTTGAGTCAGTTGCAGGGAGCCTGATGTCGCGTTGCTATCCGGGCTATCGGATGCATCACGGAAACCATTAGTATGGCTGTAACCTGCACCCAAACCGAGCTGTGGTAACAGCGGGCTGCGCGCTTGATTAATTTTTTCATATGCAGCATCGCGGTCAGCAGCCGATTTGCGTAAATCCGGGTTACTATCCCTGGCTTGCTTATAAACTTGCAGCAAGTTCTCTGCCTGGCTCATGGTACTGAAACCAGCCAGACTCAGCCCGATAAGAAGGGGGAGCAGTTTCTTCATTTGCAGTCCTTGTTGTGCAGCATTTGTGCGGCAATTTTACTATGGTAGCTGTCGATAGACGATATTGTTGCCGATTCTATCAGAGTCTGCCAATGGGATAAGGTGGCTGATTGTGCCATCTCGCCTTAATTTACTTAAATCTATCACAAAGCTAAATGAGTATTCAGACAACTCATCTGTATCGAGCTATCTTGGTCAAATAATCTTTATCAAAATCATTTCTATCAGCTAACTCTATGCCTGCTATTTTAAAATCCTGTATACCCGTCATACTGCAAGCTGCATGTGCGTTAGCTGCTTTCGTTAACCCCAGTCACTTACTTATGTAAGCTCATGGGGGATTATGAGCCTCACCCTACGGGCCACGCAGGCGCTGTGCAAAATGGTTTACAACCAATTTGTCGCTCAATTGCCGCCTTCCTGCAACTCTAATTATTTAGGGTATAGCCTG
This sequence comes from Yersinia sp. 2542 StPb PI, assembly GCF_048593855.1. NCBI lineage: Bacteria > Pseudomonadati > Pseudomonadota > Gammaproteobacteria > Enterobacterales > Yersiniaceae > Yersinia > Yersinia sp. 2542 StPb PI. Next base: position 28,936 of record NZ_JAZGQA010000003.1, on the reverse strand, counting down.
TGTAGTTTGGCTGTCATCAAAAATCACAATTAAGCTTGGATACTTAAGTAAGGAGAACAGTTAATGACGTCAGTACAATCTTCACCGGTGACCTTTGACAAGAATGATGTGGAAATTATTGCACGTGAAACACTTTACAGTGGTTTTTTTTCACTGAATTTATACCGATTCCGCCACCGCCTGTTTAACGGTGAAATGAGTGGTGAAGTTAAGCGTGAAATTTTCGAGCGTGGCCATGCTGCGGTGTTGTTACCCTATGATCCGGTGCGTGATGAAGTGGTATTGGTTGAGCAATTACGGATTGCCGCCATTGACAGTAGCCCGTCACCTTGGTTATTAGAAATGGTAGCCGGAATGATTGAAGAGGGTGAAACCGTTGAAGCGGTCGCCCGTCGCGAGGCGCAGGAGGAAGCCGGAATTGACATTGGCCGCTGTAAGCCGGTGCTCAGCTATTTAGCCAGCCCCGGGGGCACCAGCGAACGTTTGTCTATTATGGTGGGCGAAGTTGATGCGACAACGGCGAAGGGTATTCATGGCTTGGCTGACGAAAATGAAGATATTCGAGTGCATGTTGTTAGTCGTGAACAAGCTTGTCGTTGGGTTGAAGAAGGTGCTATTGATAACGCAGCCTCAATCATTGCATTACAATGGTTGGCGTTGCACCATCAATCGCTGAGAGCAGAATGGCAGTCATAAAGATACTCGTCATACTTCAAGCTGCTGGTGCGTTGGCTACACTCAATAACCCGAATCATTGACTGGCGTCAACTCATCGGGATTATATCGCTTGCCGCCTTCCTGCAACTCGAATTATTTAGAGTATAGATAAAGAGAAAAAATAATGAGTAAGCGCTATACACCTGATTTCCCTGAGATGATGCGGATATGTGAAACTAACTTCGCACAATTGCGTCGTTTGATACCTCGCGTCGATGAAGTGGGCGAAAACGTGGCTTATCAGGTTAATGGCGGCAGTTATAGGCTGACAATTATTGAGTCAACCCGCTACACTTCGGTAGTAGAGATTGTGCAAACCGAGCCTGCGGTGAGTCACTGGAGCCTGCCATCGATGGTGGTGCGGCTTTATCATGATGCACAGGTCGCGGAAGTGTGTGCCAGTCAGCAGATCTACCGCTTCAAAGCAAGTTATGATTATCCGAATAAAAAGTTGCATCAGCGGGACGAAAAGCATCAAATTAACCAGTTTCTTGCTGACTGGTTGCGCTATTGTTTGGCGCATGGAGCGGTGGCAGTTCCGGTTTGTTAGACAGACTTATAACCTTGCCTACAGAGAGTGAAGAATCGTGATAATTCTGGTTGGGAAGGGTGCAAAAACAAGGACACCATTTGGAAAGCCTGTTTAAACTGCCTATGGCGAGTGGGGCCAAAGTCAGAATTTTACAAATAACAGATACCCACCTCTTCGCAGGTGAACATGAGACCTTGCTGGGTGTGAATACGTCCCACAGTTATCGCGCTGTGTTGGATGCGATTATTGCTGAGCAACATCCGTTCGATCTGATTGTTGCAACCGGTGATTTGGCGCAGGACCATTCAGTTGCTGCCTATCAGAATTTTGCCAAGGGTATTTCCCGTTTGCCAGCGCCTTGCGTCTGGCTACCCGGTAATCACGATTTTCAACCGGCGATGGTAGATGCCCTGGCGGATTCAGGCATTGCGCCTTCGAAGCAGGTTCTGGTTGGTGATAACTGGCAAATTCTGTTATTGGACAGTCAGGTATTCGGCGTTCCTTATGGTGAACTGAGCGATTATCAGTTGGAGTGGATGGAGCGTTGTCTGGTGGCTTACCCAGAACGCTATACGCTGATTTTATTGCATCATCACCCAATGCCATCCGGCTGCACTTGGCTTGACCAACACAGTCTGCGTAATGCGCATATGTTGGCGGCAGTGCTGGTTCGTTATCCGCGTGTTACCACCTTATTGTGTGGCCATATCCATCAAGATTTGGATCTCGATTGGTATGGTAAACGGCTGCTGGCCAGCCCTTCTACTTGTGTGCAATTCAAACCGCACTGTACTAATTTTACGCTTGATACTGTGGCCCCGGGATGGCGCTACCTCGACTTACTGCCTGATGGAATACTTGAAACTGAGGTTCGTCGGTTAGCCAGTGATGAGTTCTGCCCGGACATGGACTCGGATGGTTATTGATGAGTACGCTTCTTTATATTCACGGCTTTAATAGCTCCCCCAGTTCGCTCAAAGCAACCACCTTTAAAAGTTGGTTGCAGCAGCACCATCCTCATATTGAGATGCTGACACCGCAATTACCGCCGTATCCGGCACAAGCAGCAGAAATGTTGGAAAACATTGTGATGGATAAAGCTGGGCAATCTATTGGTATTGTTGGTTCTTCCTTGGGCGGCTATTTTGCTACCTGGCTTTCCCAGCGTTTCAGCATACCTGCGGTGGTTGTTAACCCGGCAGTGCGGCCTTTTGAGCTGCTCAGTGATTATCTGGGCGAGAATGAGAACCCCTACACAGGTCAACAATATGTGTTAGAGTCTCGACATATTTACGACCTGAAGGTCATGCAAATTGAAAAGTTGGAATCCCCAGATTTACTCTGGTTATTGCAACAAACCGGGGATGAGATCCTCGATTACCGTCAAGCGGTTGCTTATTACACCCCTTGCCGGCAAACAGTAGAATCAGGTGGAAATCATGCCTTTGTTGGCTTTGATCACTATTTCTCCCCGATTGTAACTTTTTTAGGGCTAGCGACTGCCTGATAACAGGCCGTATATGTGCCACCGATACAGTAGGTTTGGTATTACTACAATGTTGGTATTACTACCGTTGGGTATCGTTACTACAGTGGGTATTGCACTGGGGCCGAGATGGCCCACCGGGCATGTCACCGCCAGCCTTCCAACCATTAGCCGAATATTAATCAACCATGACTGAATCCAGCTATAACGCTGATGCCATTGAAGTACTCAGCGGTTTAGAACCAGTGCGTCGTCGTCCGGGCATGTATACGGATACCACGCGGCCAAACCACCTTGGTCAAGAGGTGATTGATAACAGCGTCGATGAGGCGCTGGCGGGCCACGCCCGGCGTATTGACGTTATTCTGCACGCCGATCAATCGCTGGAAGTGACTGATGATGGCCGTGGTATGCCTGTTGATATCCATCCAGAAGAAGGTGTGCCCGCCGTTGAACTGATTATGTGTCGGTTACACGCAGGCGGCAAATTCTCGAATAAAAACTATCAGTTCTCTGGTGGTTTGCACGGTGTAGGCATTTCAGTTGTGAATGCTTTATCCAAGCGGGTAGAGGTCACGGTGCGCCGTGATAGCCAAATCTACAGTATTGCCTTTGAAAATGGCGATAAAGTGCAGGAACTACAAGTTATCGGGACATGCGGTAAGCGCAATACCGGTACCAGCGTGCATTTCTGGCCGGATGTCTCATTCTTCGATAGCCCACGTTTCTCGGTTTCGCGTTTATCCCATTTGCTGAAAGCGAAAGCCGTGTTGTGCCCCGGCGTAGAAATCGTCTTTAAAGATCTGGTGAATAATACCGAGCAGCGTTGGTGCTATGCCGATGGCCTGACCGATTATCTGATGGAAGCTGTTGATGGCTTGATTACCCTGCCAGAAGCACCGTTTGTCGGCTCTTTTGCCGGTGATACTGAAGCGATTGATTGGGCGCTGTTGTGGTTGCCAGAAGGCGGTGAACTGTTGACAGAAAGCTACGTCAACCTGATCCCCACCATGCAGGGCGGAACTCACGTCAACGGTTTGCGTCAGGGTTTGCTGGATGCCATGCGCGATTTCTGCGAATACCGCAATATTTTGCCCCGTGGTGTCAAACTTTCGGCCGATGATATCTGGGAACGCTGTGCTTATGTGTTGTCAGTAAAAATGCAGGACCCACAATTTGCCGGCCAGACGAAAGAGCGGCTCTCCTCACGTCAGTGCGCTGCTTTTGTGTCCGGTGTGGTAAAAGATGCCTTCAGCCTATGGTTGAATCAGAATATACAAGCGGCAGAACAACTGGCTGAATTGGCCATATCCAGTGCTCAGCGCCGTATGCGTGCGGCGAAAAAAGTGGTGCGTAAGAAGCTGACCAGCGGTCCGGCATTGCCCGGTAAACTGGCGGATTGTACTTCGCAGGATCTGAGCATGACCGAATTGTTCTTGGTGGAGGGGGATTCCGCAGGCGGTTCGGCCAAACAAGCACGTGATCGTGAATATCAGGCAATCATGCCGCTGAAAGGCAAGATCCTGAATACCTGGGAGGTTTCGTCAGATGAAGTGCTGGCCTCGCAGGAAGTACACGACATCTCGGTAGCTATTGGTATTGATCCAGATAGTGAAGATTTGAGCCAACTTCGTTATGGCAAAATTTGTATCCTGGCGGATGCGGACTCCGATGGTCTACATATTGCTACTCTGCTGTGCGCACTGTTTGTGCGCCACTTCCGGGCGTTGGTGCGCAACGGTCACGTTTATGTGGCGATGCCACCACTGTATCGCATCGATTTAGGCAAAGAAGTGTTTTATGCCTTGGATGAAGAAGAGAAAGCTGGTGTTCTGGAACAACTGAAACGCAAACGCGGGAAACCCAACGTTCAGCGGTTTAAAGGGCTGGGTGAAATGAACCCGCTGCAGTTACGTGAAACGACTCTCGATCCGAATACCCGTCGTCTGGTGCAATTGACCATTGGTGATGATGATATTGATAAAACGTTAGCAATGATGGACATGTTGTTAGCGAAAAAGCGTTCCGAAGATCGGCGCAATTGGCTGCAAGAGAAAGGGGATACCGCTGAAATCGAGGTTTGATCGATGAAAGTGACGTTAGAAGAGTTGCAGGCATTTACCTCGGTAGTTGACTGCGGCTCGATTACCGCGGCGGCAGAGCAACGTAGCCAGACCACATCGGGTATCAGCCGTGCATTGAGCCGATTGGAGCAAAAGCTGGCGACCACTTTGCTACGCCGCACCACCCGTCGGTTGGAATTGACCGAAGAGGGCGAGCTGTTTCTCAGCCATGCACGCCAGATTCTTGGCGCGGTAGATGATGCTGAGGAACAGATTGCTCTGCGGCGGCTGAAGCCTGCTGGTAGGTTGCGAGTGAATGCAGCAGCCCCCTTTATGCAGCACGTTATCGTGCCGATGATCAGCGGCTTTCGCGCCTTATATCCGCAAATCATTCTTGAACTGAATACCGACGATCTTAATATCGATCTGTTGGAGCAACGTACTGATATCGCGATCCGCATTGGTGCTTTGCGCGACTCCACTATTCATGCACGTTTGCTGGGTGCCAGCCGGGTGCGTATTCTTGCCAGTCCCGACTATCTGCAATGTCACGGTACCCCGCACACTATTGATGAACTGGCTGATCACAGCCTGTTGGGTTTTACACAGCCGGAATTCCTTAATCAGTGGTCGCTACCTCATTTGCCAGGCGGGCGTTCGTCGATTATCCCGAATTTAGCGGCTTCCAGCGGCGAAACGCTGCGTTTATTGGCTTTACAGGGTGAAGGGATCGTCGAACTCTCTGATTTTATGACGCGTGAAGATCAACTGGCGGGGCGTTTGGTTGAAGTCATGGCGGATCAAACTCTGGAAACCTGGCAACCGATCAATGCAGTGTATTATCGCAATACACAACTTGCTGCGCGGATTACCTGTTTTCTCGATTATGTGAGTGAGCAGATTCGGTTGCAGGGGAGTCATTGGCTCAGATATCCCCTTCGTACTTGAAGCTGCAGGGGTGTTAGCTGCGCGCACTTACCCGAATCACTTACTTGAGTAAGCTCATCGGGATGCGTTTGCTTGCTGCCTACCTGCAACTCCAATTACTTTGGGGATAGGCTGATTAGGCGTTATTTAAAATGTGAATGTTCACATCCAACACATCATCCTTAATCACTTCACGGTGTTGATGCATATGTTCCATCTGCAAATGTAACTCCAGATGATGCACACTTTGCCACTTCTCCAGCATGAAAATAGAGTCCGGCGAGTTCTTTTGCCAGTCAAGCTGGGTGGGAACGTCAACCATCGGCACATAACCGCCACAACCTTCCTCGGCCAGTACCGCCGGAATAAGCTTCTCAATTGCCTGCAATACCGCCTGACGGCGCCCTGGTTTGACTTTGATTTCTGCAAAAACGGTAATCATTACTGCCTCTATTTATCTCTGATAGGAAATCAAACGGCCTGATAGTTAAAGTTTTCGGCTAAATGCTGACGGTAACGGCTGATGTCACCTTCAATGTCTGGTTGTTTAATCACATCATTACACATAAATGTTGGCAGAGGTTCCATACCAAGGAATTGGTTCGCTTTATGGAAATGCAGATACACACCGTCAACGCCCACCCCATGGAAGAACTGTTTCGGGTCATTGAACGCTGCAAGTGGTGCGTTCCAGGTGACTGACAGCATGTAGGTTTTACCCTGAATCAAACCGCCAGAACCATAGCCTTTAGTGGCATCAGAACGGGTACGGCCATCACTGGCATACAGTTTGCCGTGACCTGCGGTAAAGACGTCATCAATATATTTTTTCAGGATCCACGGTTCACCCATCCACCAACCGGGCATTTGATAAATAACGGTATCGGCCCACAGATATTTTTCAATTTCACTTTCAATATCATAGCCTTCATCAACAGTGGTGATTTTCACCTGATGACCATTTTCACGTAGGAAGTCGGCAGCGACATTCGTGAGCGTGAGATTAAGCGCCCCTTTGGAGTGCGCAAACTCTTTCATGGCGTTAATAATTAATACGTTACTCATTGATATAATCCTTGTGAAGCGGGGGCTAATAACACAAAACTGCGGCCTACCCGGAATGCTGAGTATGCTAATGGTTTTTACGCGAGAGAAAAATGGACGATAATGCATAACACTCTTGCTAAATAAGCAATAAAGCCCCTGCATTTAAACCTTTTGAACTGTAAATATGCGAAGCTCCCCGCATTGGATTTCATATGGCAGAAACAGCAGAATAACAGTTTTGAGGCAGCTCTCAGAACGAAGTTAATACCTGGTAGCATATAGCTGCGTACCGAGTTATAGCGGTACACTGCTTGTCTTTTAGCGACACTCGTTTACTCAGGTCAGCGCCATTATGTCCCCTCATACTTTGCTCGTGATTGATGATGATGAAGAGATCCGCAGCTTACTGACGGAATACTTCACTAAAGCGAATTTTCGTGTGCTTTCGCTGCCTGATGGTGAACATTTGCTAGCAACATTGAAGCAAGAGTCTGTGGATTTAGTCATTTTGGATGTCATGTTGCCTGGTGATGACGGCTTCACCCTCTGCCGTAAAGCACGGCAAGTATCGGCAGTGCCGATCATCATGCTGACGGCGGCATCTGATGAAAGTGACAAAGTGATTGGGTTAGAGCTAGGTGCAGATGATTATCTGGCTAAACCGTTCAGTGCCCGCGAGTTGCTGGCGCGAGTTAAGGCGTTATTACGTCGCAATCAAATTGTGCAAAGCCCTGGCATTGAGGCACGATTTTTGTGTTTTAACGGCTGGAAACTGGATTTAGTCCGGCGGGAGCTTATTGATCCGCAAAAGCGGAGTGAGCCGTTGTCGGGGATTGAATTTACGTTGCTCTCGTTATTTTTACGTCATCCCAATCAGATCCTCGACCGGGATCAAATCTCTGAGATAACCCGCCGACGGGAAAATAACCCTTTGGAGCGGGGGATTGATGTGCAAATCAGCCGCTTACGTCAGCGTCTACAAGATAGCCAGCGCTTACTACTGCGTACCCTGCGTAATCAGGGTTACATGCTATGTTGTGATGTTACCCGTGAATATTGATTCGGGCCGTTATGTCCGTTGGCTACAGGATATGTTCCGGCCACTCTGGCCGCGTTCACTTCTGAGCCGCATGCTGTGCATGCTGGTGATTGCCCTGCTGCTGGCAGAAAGTATCTCTGGTTCAATTTGGTATCGTCAGTTTAGTCTGCGCAATCAGGCCAGTCTGGAAAGTACTATCAAAGGGCTGGTGCAAGGGATGCTGACTAGCTACAACTTTATGTCATCTCTGCCGTATAACTACCGCCATTTAGTGTTGCAACAACAATTGGCGTTAGGTGGCTCGCAGTTTTTTATTTCGATCAATAACCATGTATTGGATGAAGTGCAATTGCTGAACAGTCAGGCCGCCAGAACCGTGGTCTCGCAGGCAAAACAAGAACTGCGAACACAATTAGGGGAACGGCAGGCGGCGATTATCTCCCTGACACCCGCAGATCAACTGAAAGTTTTTAACGCCGGAGTTCTGGTTGATAATCTCCCCCCTGCCTGGGTACGTTTTGGTATCACTACATCCCATAAAGATGCGCCAGTATTAGTCATTCAGTTACAACTGAATTCCAATGAATGGCTGTTTCTGGCAGCACCACTGCCACCGCCTTATGATCAGTTAGAAAGCCCGCTGTTTAGCTTGCGTCAGGTCGGCTTTACCCTGTGTAGCTTGCTTCTGGTTTTACTTTTTACCTGGTGGCTGATTCGGCGTGAGCTGAAACCATTAGCACGGCTAGCCCATGGCGCACTTGAACTCAACAGTTCACTGGACAGCGAACCATTGCCAGAGGAAGGCAGTGCAGAATTGGTTACCGCGACCCGTTCTTTCAATCAAATGCAAAGCCGTCTGCGCGCTTACCTGCATAATCGTGAGATGCTATTTACCGCTATCAGTCATGACTTGAAAACCCCGCTAACCCGCCTACGGTTGCGGGTAGAAATGCTAGAAGATGAGACTTTGGGGAAAAAATTTGAACGGGATGTCGCTGACCTGGAAATGATGGTCAAAGGCGCACTGCAAAGTATGAAGGATACTGATTTACATGAAAATATGGAGTCCATAGATATCATGAATTTGCTAAGGCAAACGATGGACGCCTATCTCAATGTTACTGTTTCCGGTAAAGCCAGCCCGATCTTTGGCCGCCCTCTGGCGATTAAGCGCCTACTTAATAACATCGTGGAGAATGGGCTGAACTATGGGCAGCGAGTAGAAATAATTCTGTCAGATCACCGAGATTACATCATGCTGTTTATCCGTGATTTTGGCCCCGGAATTCTCGAGGAGCAGTGGGAGAAAGTATTTAAGCCTTACTATCGTTTGCAACAGGATAACCGTGGCAGTGGGTTGGGGCTTGCTATCTCACGTAGCATTGCCAGAGCACATGGTGGTGAAGTGACATTACGTAATCATCCCGCCAGTGGGCTGATAGTTGAAGTCCGTTTACAACGTTATAACTGAGTCTAATACGCATGTTAAAGACACTATCTCTTATTTTTCTGCTGTTGGTCGCGACCAATGCCACTGCCGTTAACGTTGAAGTCCTGCATTATTGGACTTCATCCAGTGAGCAGGCGGCACTATTATCGGTAAAACAGGCGCTGGCCGAAAAAGGGGATAACTGGCAAGATTTTGCCGTTGCTGGTGGTGCAGGAGAGAGTGCATACAGTGTATTGCAAACGCGTGCTATTGCCGGTAACCCGCCCGGGGCGGCGTTACTCGAAGGTAAGGCCATTGAGGAGTGGGCCAGACTGGGCTTTCTCTCCAGCCCTTATACGCCGGAGCAAACCGTTGAGTGGGATCAGGCTTTGCCTCTCGCCATCAAAGCCAATATTAAATATCGTGGTGAGTATGTTGCCGTACCGGTAAACATACATCGTATCAATTGGATGTGGATTAACCCGAAACCTTTCGCCAAATTGAAATTAGCCGTACCTACCACATGGGATGAGTTTTTTGCCGCGGCCGATAAGTTACAAGCTGCCGGGTACATTCCATTGGCACATGGCGGGCAGGCATGGCAGGACGCCACGGTGTTTGAGAATCTGCTGTTAGGCATGGAAGGCGGGGAATTCTACCGCCAGGTGTTTATGGAACAGCGCAGTAGTGCCATCACCAGTGAGAAGATGGTGCGAGTGCTGGAAAAGTTTCGCAAGCTTAAAGGTTATATCGACCCCGATGCCGCCAATCGTCCGTGGCATGAGTCGGTAGAAATGCTGCGCAGTGGTAAAGCTGCCATGATGATTATGGGCGACTGGGCCAAAGGCGAGATGATGCAGGATGGTGATAATCCCGGCCAAGCGTTTTTGTGTGCGCTGGCTCCCGGTACTCAGGGCTATTTTATTTATAACACGGACAGCTTTGCTATTTTGCAGCAAAACGGTAATCCAGTCGTGGTATCGGGCCAGCGCCATTTGGCTGATGTACTGATGGATAAGCAGTTTCAGGTTACGTTTAATAAACTAAAAGGCTCGATCCCCGCCCGAATGGATGTTTCTTTGCAGGATTTTGACTCCTGCGCGCAGCAGTCAGGCAAGGCGTTCCGTCAGGCGGAGGCCTCGGGTAAATTGCTGCCGAGTATGGCGCATTCGATGGCGACAGATGCACAAACCAAAGAGATCTTCTTCCACGTACTGAACTCCTTTTTTATCCATCCAGAGCAGACTCCGCAGCAGGCTGTGCAGCAGCTCAATACTGCCTTAATCGCGGTGAAATCTTAAGTTCAAGGCGTCAAAGCAGTACGCGCAAAAATTAGAAAATGCGAGAATAATCAGAGAGTCAGCAATGTTAGCCAATGCTATTTAGCTTTTCCACCACCCTAGCTGAGAGTATCAATTCAGCACTGGCTAGATTCTCCTGTAAATGTTGCGGTGATGACGTGCCAGGGATGAGCATGATATTTGGAGAGCGTTGCAGCAGCCAGGCAAGAGCAACCTGCATTGGCGTGGCCCCCAGTGACTGTGCGACTTCGCTAAGTTGTGTCGACTGCAATGGTGTGAAGCCACCGAGCGGGAAAAAAGGAACCCAGGCGATATTCTGTGCAGCAAGCTCGTCGACAAGTGCGTCGTCATCGCGATTTGCCAGATTATACAAGTTCTGTACGCAGACAATGGGGGTGATTTTTTGGGCATCGGCGACCTGTTTTGCTGTCACGTTACTCAATCCAATATGGCGAATCAGCCCTCGCGCTTGCAGTTTGACCAGTGTCTCAAGGGGGGCGGCCAAGGAACCTTCTGCCGGTTGGTGGACAGCAAACATGCTACGCAAATTCACGACTTCCAACACATCAAGCCCAAGGTGACGCAGATTATCTTCGACCGCGCGGGTGAGTTCATCGGCGCTGAATGCCGGTAGCCAGTTCCCCGTCTTATCGCGTAGTGCGCCCACCTTGGTAACAATACACAGATCATTAGGATAAGGATGGAGGGCTCGTTTAATTAATTGGTTAGTAATATGTGGCCCATAAAAATCACTGGTATCAATATGTTGGACCCCTGATTCGATGGCGTCGCGCAACACCTGAATCGCCTGAGATTCATTCGCGGGTGGGCCAAATACGCCTGGGCCAGCCAGTTGCATCGCGCCATAGCCGAGGCGATTAATCTGCCGATCGCCAAGTCGATAAGTAAGAGTACGTTGTGACATGGGATATCTCCTGAGTAAGTAACGCAATGATTGTAGCTGGCTTATAGCTGTGCAACTATCTGGCTAAATGAAGACAAGTTGTACGGAGTGGCGGACAATGCAAATTGATATTGCACTGCTTCATGCGGTGGTCGCGGTGGCAAAAGCGGGCGGATTTCGTGAGGCTGCGCGCATGATAGGCAGTAATCCTTCGTATCTCAGCGATGCGGTGCGGCGGGTGGAACAGCAACTGGGTGTCCGGTTATTTCATCGAACCACTCGAACGGTGGCATTGACTGAGGTAGGTAGAGCACTGATGGAGCGGTTAATGCCTGCGATGAGCGAAGTTGATGCTGCACTGGATATTGTTAATCGCTTTCGTGATACCCCGTCGGGCACATTACGTCTAAATGTCCCTGTTAGTGCTGCGCGGCTGGTGTTGCCTGCCATTGTTCCTGCTTTTTTGAAACGTTATCCAGACATTCAGTTAGAGGTGGTGGCCGAAAGCAATGTGCAGGACGTATTCCGTGATGGCTGCGATGCGGGTATCCGCTATGATGAATGTCTCGAACAGGATGTCATTGCGCTTCCGATAGGAAAACGTCAGCAGCGCTTTGCTGTTGCCGCAGCTCCTGAGTATCTCGACCTGCATGGCCGGCCGGAACATCCGAGCGAACTCCTTAACCACCTCTGTATTCGTGGCCGTTATGCCAGCGGCATAGTGCCTGAATGGGAATTTGAGCGAGACGGCGAGGTGGTGCGAGTGAAGCCAAATGGCCCGCTAATGGTTAGCATTGGTGCTGCCGTTGACCTTGCGGTGGCAACGGCGATTGCTGGCGGTGGGATAATCTATCTATTTGAAGAGTGGCTGCGACCCGCGATTGAACGTGGCGAACTTGAAGCAATTCTAACACCCTGGTGGCAGCAGTTTTCAGGCCCATATCTGTACTATCCCGACCGTCGTCTTATCCCTTCACCACTCAAAGCGTTTATTGATTTTATCCGCGAACTAAATGGTTAACCATTTAGCTCCGCCATTATCTGGCGCCTGAAGCCAACCGGGCGATTATGCGGGGCTTAATATAATCCGTCGCTTGAGTTTCAGCCCCCCTGATCTATTTTGAATTATGGGATTATTAAATTCCCTCCTGCTCGTCATTTTCCTCATTATTGGGTGTTTCACTGTCAACGACAAAATGAACGATTCCCCGTTTTCCCGCCGCCAGTGACTGTTGAACCAATGCGCGGGCTGTAGGGATTTCATCTCGGTCTAGCACTGTTTCCGCCAGCATTTGCATATTGGTACCGGTAATCACTTCAAATTGGGGTTGATGCACACTCAATTGGACTGCACTGCGAAATGGGGAGCCCCCGAGCAAGTCGGTGAAGAACACCACACCGTGCTCAATAGGTAATGTATCCAGTGCCTGTTGTAACGCATGGTCTAGCTGTTGAGTACTCATACCGACCGGAAAGTCGACCGCAATGATTTGCGGTTGTGAGCCAATGACTTGTTCCACTGCGTTATACAATCCACTGGCAAAACGCCCATGGCCGGTGATGATAATGCTTACCATAAAAGGTCCTTGGGCGCTGGCCGTTAGCCAGCGCATTAAAGATTGAGACTGATTTAGGTGCTACAACACACCGAGCCATGACAGTGCGATAGACAATACAAAAGTCACCAGAATGAGCGTAACCGGGCTGACTTTCTTGGCGCGCAACAGGTAATACATCAGCAAGGTGTAGACCATGGGCAGCAGATTTGGGAAGACTTTGTCAAAGAAGGCTTCCTGAATAGAGACCTCGTGGCCCGCGGTCACCGCGACTTTTGCCGCCACGGTAATATGGACATACGAAGCAATCAGCCCACCAACGACTGTCACACCAAGGATGGTCGCTGCTCTGGAAATAGCCCCCGAACTGGCACGCAGTTTATCGATGGCTCTTACCCCCAAGGTGTAGCCCAGATGGGTCCATACCACGCGCAGTAAAAATAGCGCCAGATAAACCACGAAGAAGATGATTGGCCCCAAAATACTGCCCTGACTGGCAAAAGAGGCACAAACCCCCGCGACAATCGGCAATAAAGTGAACCAGAAAATAGCATCACCAATCCCCGCCAGTGGCCCGAACAACGCCACTTTCAACCCTTTGATCAGGTCTCGACTTTCGTGGCGTTCCTCCAGAGAAATCAGTAATCCCATCAGGAAACCAACCGCATTAGTGTTGGTATTAATAAACTCCAGATTATCTTTCATGGCGGCAGACAGCGCGGCTTTGTCATTACCATAAATCTTCTTCAGCAACGGGGCTTGTGCACTGGCAAAACCAGTCGCCTGCATACGTTCGTAATTAAAACCGGACTGTAACAGTGCTGACCGAAAACCCAACTTGGTGATATCCCGGCGCGTCAACTTGGTGGTTGGCTCAGTGCTGGCATCTGTCGTTGTTGGCAAGGTATTAGATTCCATCATTCATCTCCTCAGGAGCGGCAGCAGCATGGGCGGCTTTTTTCTGTTGGTTGTAATATTCGTAGATAGCGAAAGCCGTCCCCAGTAGCGCAACAGGCAACAGATTCTGTACCGGTATAAAGGTGACAAACAGGAAACCAATAATAAAGAAAGGGGTGAACGGGGTTTTCATCATAACTTTCAACAGTAAGCCGAAACCAACCGCAGGCAAGATACCCCCGGCAACCTCAAAGCCATGAGTCAACCAGGCTGGCATTGATCGCACCAGGCTTTGCATCGCGCCCTGTGAAACGTAAGCGCACAAGAACGTCACGGCGGCGTAAGTCACAGCAACAATGGCGGTTAACAACAAGTTCAGCCGCCCGAGAGCTGCGCCATCAGCTTCTTCTGCGTAACGGTCAGCCTTCTGCATAAAGAAGGAAAATGCTGAGTAATAGAACAAAATGATGTATTGCATTAAGAAGCTAAAGGGCAGGCCCAGTCCGATGGCCGTTTTCGCGTCGACTCCGGTGCTGTGGGCAATCACGGTCGTCATAATACCTGCCAGCACTGGGTTTGGTGGTTGGGTACCGCCAATCGGGGTCAGGCCAGTAAAGGCCAGTTCGGTCAATGCACCGGTAATCAAACCCGTTTGGATATCACCGAGAATGGCACCCGTTAAGGTACAAACGATTAGCGGGCGGAAGATATACAACGCTTCCAACCAAAAATCGATCCCGACAATCAGTGCCATGATTGCCAGCCCAATACCTTGCATCATTGTTATTTCATGCATAAATAATTCCGTCACCAAAGGCGTTGTAGGGCAGGGTATTATCGGATTAAGTCCGAGACTCTCAGATTGCTATACCCTGATGCGGCGGCTATTTACTGGATTTTATCTTTGCCGTCACTCGGTGTGTCCTGAATAAAGACATTTACGTTATGCTGTTGAATTGCGTGCAGGTTGGCCAGATCGTTATCATCGACATACACTTTTTTGGTTAGCGGACGTTTGCCTTCCGAAAAATGCATATTCCCGACGTTCACATCGCGGATAGGTACCCCGCCCTCAACCAAACGGCGAGCTTCATCCGGTGTGCGACAGACGATAAAAATTTTCTGTTCAGCAGAGGCTTTGCCAATAACATCAATGGTTTTCTGAATGGAGAAGAAACGGATCCCTAACCCCATAGACTCGGCGGTCATCGACATAATTTGCTGTTGGAGTTTGTCCTGCGCGACACCGTCGTCGGCAACTAATAACAGGTTTGCCCCAAGAGATGAGGACCACGCCACGCCGACCTGACCGTGAACCAACCGGTTATCGATGCGTAACAGCAGAATGTTGGGTGATGCCATGGGTATTCTCCTACTTCTATTGCAAGCGAAACGACATTGACTGCAAGCAAAAACGACCTTGTCGCTGTGTGTTGATTTGCACGCCGTCATCCCGACCACTGTTATCGGGGGAGCAAAAAAAAGTGCAGGGAAGTCCAGCGCATAGCCAGTATATGAAGGGAAGAGAAGCGGTAGGCTACATGATGATATCGTTTTGTTACCCCGTTGATAGAAAGGGCGGCAGATGTTGCAAGCTTGAAAGATAATGCTGTAAAGCTGAAAGATTGAGTTTATCTGTGGGTTGTGACAGTAACCCCGCAGATGAGGTACTATCGCGGGCAGAAATCGACAATGAACTTGCGGTGCCGATCCGCTGAAGCCAGTGATCGCCATCCCAGAGTCTGAGGATAATTGAGTAATGAGTGATTTGACTCATGACGGTGCAGAACGCTTACCGCTGCACACCTTTACTGAAAACGCCTATCTGAACTATTCCATGTACGTCATCATGGATCGGGCGTTGCCGTTTATCGGCGATGGTTTGAAACCGGTACAACGGCGTATTGTCTATGCGATGTCCGAACTGGGGCTAAACAATAGCGCCAAATTCAAGAAATCAGCTCGTACCGTGGGTGACGTGCTGGGTAAATACCATCCACATGGTGACAGTGCTTGCTATGAAGCGATGGTATTGATGGCGCAGCCTTTCTCCTATCGCTATCCGCTGGTGGATGGGCAAGGGAACTGGGGGGCACCGGATGACCCTAAATCCTTTGCCGCCATGCGTTATACCGAATCTCGTTTATCCAAATACGCTGAAGTTTTACTGGGCGAATTGGGGCAGGGGACGGTTGACTGGGTGCCAAACTTCGACGGCACCATGCAGGAGCCGAAAATGCTACCTGCGCGCCTGCCTAATATTCTGCTAAATGGTACTACGGGCATCGCCGTCGGTATGGCAACCGATATTCCGCCACATAACGTGCGTGAGATTGCACAGGCGGTGCTGGCACTGATTGATAAACCCACTGCTTCACTGGAAGAGTTGCTGGAATTTGTACAAGGGCCGGATTTCCCAACAGAAGCCGAAATTATCACGCCGCGTGATGAAATTCGTAAAATTTACCAGAATGGCCGTGGCTCAGTCCGAATGCGGGCGTTGTGGAAGAAAGAAGACGGCAGTGCGGTAATTACAGCGTTACCACATCAGGTTTCTGGTGCCAAAGTGCTGGAACAGATCGCCAGCCAGATGCGTGCCAAGAAATTGCCAATGGTTGAGGATTTACGCGATGAATCTGACCATGAAAACCCTACTCGTCTGGTAATAGTTCCACGTACCAACCGGGTCGATCTGGATCAAGTGATGAACCACCTGTTCGCCACGACTGATCTGGAAAGAAGTTATCGTATCAATATGAATATGATCGGTCTGGATCATCGCCCATCAGTGAAAGGGCTATTAGAGATCCTAACTGAGTGGCTGGTATTTCGCCGCCAAACGGTACGTAACCGTCTGAATTACCGCTTGGAAAAGGTACTGAAACGGCTGCATATTTTAGAAGGTTTATTGATTGCCTTCCTTAATATTGATGAAGTTATTCATATCATCCGCACCGAAGATGAGCCAAAGCCACTGCTGATGCAGCATTTTGCCATTTCGGAAACGCAGGCTGAAGCTATCCTCGAATTGAAACTTCGCCATTTAGCCAAATTGGAAGAGGTGAAGATTCGTGGCGAGCAAGATGAATTAGCCAAAGAGCGTGATCAACTACAGGCATTATTGGCATCAGAACGTAAACTCAACACGCTGATTAAGAAAGAGATTCAAGCTGATGCGGCCGCTTACGGTGATGATCGCCGTTCACCATTGACCGAACGTGGTGAAGCCAAAGCGATGAGCGAACATGACATTGTCCCTTCAGAGCCGGTTACCATTGTACTGTCTGAAATGGGTTGGGTGCGCAGTGCCAAAGGCCATGATATTGATCCGAGTGGATTGAGTTATAAAGCGGGTGATAGTTTCCGTGCTGCGGCTCGCGGTATGAGTAACCAACCGGTGGTGTTTATTGACTCAACTGGCCGTAGTTATGCATTGGATCCGCTGACCTTGCCTTCTGCGCGTGGGCAAGGGGAGCCACTGACCGGTAAGCTGACTCCGCCGCCAGGAGCAACCATTGAACAGGTATTGATGGCACCGGATGACCAGAAATTATTGATGGCATCGGATGCCGGTTATGGCTTCGTCTGTACCTTTAATGATTTGGTTGCTAAAAACCGTGCAGGTAAGACCATGATAACCTTGCCGGAAAATGCCAAAGCGTTGACGCCGTTAGAAATTCATGGGTCGGATGACATGTTGTTATCTATTACTGCCGCCGGTCGTATGTTGATGTTCCCGGTCGCGGATCTGCCTGAGTTATCAAAAGGTAAGGGTAATAAGATAGTCTCCATCCCATCGGCACAAGCGGCTGCGGGTGAAGATCGTCTGGCATGGTTGTTTGTCCTGCCACCTCAGACCTCCATCACTCTTCATTTTGGTAAACGTAAGCTCACCTTGCGCCCAGAAGACTTACAGAAATTCCGGGCAGAGCGGGGTCGGAAAGGTTCGCCGCTACCACGTGGCTTGCAGCGTATTGATCGGGTTGATGTTGATGCGCCGCCAGTACCAACCAATACCGAAGAGTAATCGTCGCTAGAAATGAATGACCACCCGGCTTGAGTTGCCGTGGTGGTCATTATTATATTGTTAGTCAGGCATCACCCAGTGAATGTAACCGATGGCAGGCGCAATTTGCGTGCGTTGTCGCGTTACATAATTATGGCGATGAATCTGCGCGGTATTTTGTGGGTAAGCCGTTATACTAGCGTCGATCGCATGTCTAAGAGTGAGTGTTTAAGAGGTTGTTATGCTATTAATTTTGCGCACGGTGCTGGCAGTTTTATATTGTATTCTGGTGTGTGTGTTTGGTTCGATTTATTGCCTGTTTAGGCCACGAAACCCACGTAATCTTGCGACGTTCGCGCATCTGTTCGGTCGGATGTCGGTATTATTCGGGATTACAGTTGAACAACGTATCCCCAAGGAAGCGGCGGACTACGGTACCTGTATTTATATCGCCAACCATCAGAATAATTACGATATGGTCACCATGTCGAATGTGGTTCAGTCCGGTACGGTCACGGTGGGTAAAAAGAGCCTGCTGTGGGTACCTCTGTTTGGTCCGCTATATTGGCTGACCGGTAACCTGCTCATTGATCGTGATAACCGCGCCAAGGCGCATGGCACTATTGCTCAGGTGGTTGAGCAGGTCAAAAAAAGAAATGTTTCTATCTGGATGTTCCCGGAAGGTACACGTAGCCGTGGCCGTGGGTTATTGCCATTTAAGACCGGTGCTTTCCATGCCGCTATAGCTGCTGGTGTGCCTATTGTGCCTATTTGCGTGTCCAGCACCAATAATATCAATTTAAACCGCTGGTCAAATGGCAAAGTCATTGTAGAGATAATGCCGCCCGTTGATACCAGTGGTTATGGCAAAGAGCGCGTGCGTGAATTATCGGAACATTGCCGTAACCTGATGCTGGCTAAAATTGAGCAGCTCGATGCCGAAATTGCCCAACAGGCAGAGCAGCAAGCGGCGGGAAAATAATACTATTGGCTTTTATTGATAGGTTATTGCGTGGCTTGTTTTGATTAAAGTAAATTTTGGCTTTCCATTTAAACGACTCTGGTCGTGAGCGTTTTGCCGTCCTTCAGCGTTATTCGCAGTCAGGCAAAATTTTGCAGTAGGTTTGATTGTGGTTTTCACGGAGAAGATATGTCACTCAGTCGTCGCCAGTTCATTCAGGCTACGAGCTTAGCGCTAGGCGCAGGTTCGCTGCCATTGAGGGCACAGGCTAATAGTACCCAGCAACCCCCGTTACCGGTTCCACCCTTATTGGAGTCTCGTCGTGGGCAACCGCTGTTTTTGACGCTACAGCGTGCACATTGGGCATTCAGCGGCGGTCAGAAAGCCGCAGTCTGGGGGATTAACGGCATGTATCTGGGGCCGACTGTCAGGGTTTTCAGCGGCGATGATGTGAAGCTGATTTATAGCAACCGTCTGGCTGAACCGGTATCCATGACAATCAGTGGGTTGCAGGTTCCTGGTACTCTAATGGGTGGCGCGGCACGTATGATCTCCCCTGGTGTTGACTGGTCGCCGGTATTGCCGGTACGGCAAGCGGCCGCAACCTGTTGGTACCACGCCAATACCCCTAACCGTATGGCACCTCATGTGTATAACGGACTGGCAGGTATGTGGCTGGTGGAAGATGAAATTAGTAAAGCGATGCCATTGCCGAGTCATTATGGTGTCGATGATTTCCCGATTATTATTCAGGACAAGCGGCTTGATAATTTTGGCGTGCCAGAATATGACCCGCCAGCCAAAGGTGGCTTTGTTGGCGATACATTGCTGGTCAATGGGGTGCAAAGCCCGTTTGTCGAAGTCTCCCGTGGTTGGGTTCGATTACGTCTATTAAATGCCTCTAACGCTCGTCGCTACATCTTGCAACTCAGTGATGGCCGCCCTTTGCATGTTGTTGCCAGTGATCAGGGCTTCTTGCCTGCGCCCGTGGCCGTACAGCAGCTTTCGCTGGCTCCCGGTGAGCGGCGCGAAGTGGTGATTGATATGTCACAAGGCAATGAAGTCTCTATCACGGCGGGTGAATCTGCCGGTATCATGGATAGGCTCCGTGGGCTGTTCGAACCCTCAAGTATTTTGATTTCTACGCTAGTGCTAACATTAAAACCAACCGGTTTATTGCCGCTGGTGACCGATAATCTGCCGATGCGTTTATTAGCCGACCAGATTCTGGATGGCAACGTGATTCGTTCCCGTGAGTTCCGTTTGGGTGATGATTTACCGGGCATTAACGGCGCTATTTGGGATATGAGCCGTGTGGATGCTCAGGCCCAGCAAGGGACTTGGGAGCGCTGGACTCTGCATGCCGATATGCCACAGGCATTCCATATTCAAGGGGTCTCCTTCCTGGTGAAGAATGTCAACGGCGCGCCGGCGATGGCCGAGGATCGCGGCTGGAAGGATACTGTTTGGGTTGATGGTGATGTAGAGCTACTGGTGTATTTCAATCAGGTTTCCTCTGAGCACTTCCCGTTCTTGTACTACAGCCAGACACTTGAGATGGCGGATCGTGGTTCTGCGGGGCAGTTAGTGACACAGGCTGCACCAACACTTGGCTAAGGCGTTAGGTTAAGGGTTACCGGGTTCGGTTGATATAAGATTAGTGCTTACTTGGCCTCAGATGAGCAAAGAGCGAATATCAACCGCAACCTAATCCACTCTACATTCACTCACTTGATGGTGTGAGCTTGGTAATCAAAAGATATATCCTTCCTCTTTACGTGGAGAAATGCGTATAATCGCCGCCCGGTGATGATTTCTTAACCCGAACCACCTCAACTTTCCCCAATTCAAAGAGTGTTGCCATGAGTACCAGCTTGATCCAACCAGAACGTGACCTGTTTTCCTATCAGCCTTATTGGGCTGAATGTTATGGCACCGCGCCATTCTTACCCATGTCACGGGAGGAAATGGATATATTGGGCTGGGACAGTTGCGACATTATTGTTGTCACCGGCGATGCCTATGTGGATCACCCCAGCTTTGGCATGGCGATCATTGGTCGTATGCTGGAGGCGCAAGGCTTTCGGGTTGGAATTATTGCTCAGCCGGACTGGACCAATAAAAACGATTTCATGCGGTTGGGTGAACCCAATCTGTTCTTCGGCGTTACGGCTGGCAACATGGACTCGATGATCAACCGTTATACAGCCGATCGTAAGTTGCGCCACGATGATGCCTATACGCCGGATAATCAAAGCGGTAAGCGGCCTGATCGGGCCACTTTAGTCTATAGCCAGCGCTGTAAAGAAGCGTATAGCCATGTGCCGGTATTGCTCGGCGGTATTGAGGCCAGCTTGCGCCGCATTGCTCATTATGACTATTGGTCTGATACTGTGCGCCGTTCGGTTATCGTGGATGCCAAAGCAGACATGTTGGTCTACGGCAATGGCGAACGGCCTTTGGTTGAAGTGGCCCATCGCCTGGCGGCGGGTGAGAAAATTGCCGATATTCAGGATGTTCGCAACACGGTTGTGATGCGCAAAACTGCATTACCGGGCTGGAGTGGGGTTGATTCTACTCGCCTGGACAAACCAGGGCGTATTGAAGCCATTCCCAATCCGTACGGTGAAGATCTGCCGTGCGCCACTGATAGCATTCCTGAATCTGAAGCTAAACCGGTTACTGTTCGTGCCGCCAAACCCAAACCATGGGAAAAGACCTACGTCTTGCTGCCTTCTTATGAAAAAGTGAAAGCAGACAAAGTGTTATATGCCCACACCTCGCGGATTTTGCATCATGAAACCAACCCCGGTTGTGCACGGGCCTTGATGCAAAAACATGGTGATCGCTATATTTGGATTAATCCACCGGCTATTCCACTGAGTACGGAAGAGATGGACAGCGTGTTTGCGCTACCCTACCAGCGTGTGCCGCACCCAGCCTATGGCAAATCGCCGATCCCCGCCTATGACATGATTCGCTTCTCGATCAACATTATGCGTGGTTGCTATGGCGGCTGTTCATTCTGCTCTATCACTGAGCATGAAGGGCGTATTATTCAAAGCCGCTCTGAAGATTCTATTATTCGTGAAATCGAAGAGATTCGCGACAAAGTCCCTGGTTTTACCGGTATTATCTCTGATCTTGGTGGCCCAACGGCTAACATGTATATGCTGCGCTGTCAGTCGCCAAGGGCAGAACAGACCTGTCGCCGTGCATCCTGTGTTTATCCTGAGATTTGCCCACATATGGACACTAACCATCAGCCGACTATCTCTTTGTACCGCCGGGCACGTGATCTTAAAGGGATTAAAAAGATCCTGATCGCCTCGGGGGTCCGCTATGACTTGGCAGTAGAAGATCCGCGCTATATCAAAGAATTAGCCAGCCATCATGTGGGTGGATATTTGAAAATTGCACCGGAACACACCGAGGAAGGGCCACTTTCCAAAATGATGAAACCGGGAATGGGCAGCTATCAGCGCTTTAAAGAGTTGTTTGATACCTATTCCAAGCAGGCAGGTAAAGAGCAGTATTTGATCCCTTATTTCATCTCTGCCCATCCGGGCACTGAGGATAAAGATATGGTCAATTTGGCGCTATGGCTGAAGAAAAACCGTTTCCGTCTGGATCAGGTACAGAACTTCTACCCGTCGCCACTGGCTAACTCTACGACCATGTATTACACCGGTAAGAACCCGCTGGCGAAAGTTGATTATAAAAGTGAAGACGTCGTTGTACCGAAAGGGGATCGCCAGCGGCGGTTACATAAGGCCTTGCTGCGTTATCATGATCCGGCTAACTGGCCAATGATCCGTACTGCATTAGAGGAGATGGGGTTGCAACATTTGATTGGCAGCCGCCGGGAATGCCTGGTTCCGGTAGCGACAATCGAGGAGCAACGTGAAGCTCGTCGGGCGCTGCGCCACCATACTCCGGCCCTGACGAAGCACACTGCTATCACCCGCCAGCGTCAACCAGGTAGCCGAAGCACAACGTCTGCTATCAGCAAAAAACCGCAGGTTGCCAGTAGTACGCCAGTGGCAAAACCGTCAGTAAGCAAAACCGGGGCGAGAAAATCCCCGGTAAATCAGACGGCTACTGGCGCAAAGGGCAAAGCTAAGCATCATTAAACTGAATACATCGCCTTGAACTCAGTTGTCAGACCCGAAAACATCCGGGTCTGGCCCGAGGCGTTTATTGCTGTCTAACTTCGAAATTGCCGTCAGTTCATCTTTATGCAATTTAAAATCAAACACTTCAAAGTTTTCCTTGATACGCGCCGGTGTTACCGATTTCGGGATAACGATCAACCCACAATCGAGATGCCAGCGGATCACCACCTGTGCAGGTGTTTTATTGTATTTTTGCGCTAACTGGCGAATAACGCTTTGATCGAAAACGCCCTCACCACCTTGGGCCAGCGGGCTCCAGGATTCGGTTGCAATATGATGGGTGGCATTCCACGAATGGAGCTGGCGCTGCTGTAGCAGTGGATGTAGCTCAATCTGATTGACGGTTGGCGCCACACCCGTTTCATCAATCAGCCGTTGCAGATGAGGAATCTGGAAGTTACAGACACCAATGCTGCGGATTAAACCTTGTTCTTTCAATGTGATCAGTTCACGCCAGGCACTAACGTAGTGATCCTGTGTTGGGTTGGGCCAATGGATCAGATAGAGATCGACATAATCGAGCTGAAGTTTGCTCAGGCTCTCTTCCAGTGCTTTTTTCGGATCCTGCTGGCTGTCATTCCACAGTTTAGTGGTAATAAATAGCTCATCACGAGCCACACCCGCCGCCTTCAGTGCCGAGCCGACACCCTGTTCATTTTTATAAATCGCCGCAGTATCGACAGAGCGATAGCCCACCTCGAGTGCTTTGCTGACAGCAAGCTGTGTTTCTTCAATCGTTGCTTGCCAAACGCCAAGGCCAAGTTGTGGCATCAGGTTGCCATCGTGCAATTTGATAATGGGTTGTGTTGCCATGTCTATCTCCTTCGCTGACTGATTGGGCTGTGTTTGCCCTGTTTACCCGTAATGTAAGTTTAGTCGTGATCATTCTATTTATGATCTTGCTAGCGATTAATCATGTGTGAGAAGTATCAAAATGTGCACAGATCTATCGGCGATCTGCCACTGAGAGATGAACAGCAAAATGCGTGGTAATAAGCTAAAGCCTAGCAGTTAATAACGATAGCACCCTTTTAACGGTAAGTGAAAAGAGTAAGTAGATGTTGAACAGAAGGCATCCTGTTCAACGATGCCTTCTGTGTTGAAAACTGTAAACTGGGCTGATGCTATTATTAGACCGCAGCTTCGTAGATACGTTTACTATCAGCTAAAGTGATATCACTGTGTTCGCCAAGCTGAGTCATACCGTGCTCTTCCAGTTTTTTAATCAAATCAGGAATAGAACTGCCATCCAGTTTGTAGGCCGACAGACGAGTAGCAACGCCCATGCTTTCAAAGAAATGACGGGTAGCTTCAATTGCGGCATCGATGCGGTGCTCTTCGCTACCGTCACGCAGGCCCCAGACACGCTCCGCGTATTGCAGCAGTTTGGCGCGCTTTTGTTGCTTCTTCGCCACTAACAGAGCGGGCAGTACTACCGCCAGCGTCTGAGCATGGTCCAGACCATGGCGGGCGGTCAGTTCGTGGCCTAACATGTGTGTCGCCCAGTCTTGTGGCACACCGGCCCCAATCAGGCCGTTTAATGCCATAGTGGCACTCCACATAATATTGGCGCGCACATTGTAGTTTTCTGGCTCCGCCAATGCTTTCGGACCTTCCTCAATCAAGGTTAACAACAGCCCTTCAGCAAAGCGATCCTGCACTTTTGCATCAACCGGGTAAGTCAGATATTGCTCAATGGTATGTACAAAAGCATCGACAACACCGTTCGCGACTTGGCGCGGTGGCAAAGTATAAGTGACAACCGGGTCCAGCACGGCAAACAGTGGCTGGACAAAGGGTGAGAAGAAGTGCTGCTTATCACCGGTTTCACGGCGGCTGATAACTGCGCCATTGTTAGCTTCAGAACCGGTAGCAGGCAGGGTCAGCACTGAACCCATTGGCAGTGCTTCTTTAATATCGCTGCCAGTGGTTTGCAGAATATGCCATGGTTCTTGTGGGTAATTGACGCCAGCGGCGATGAATTTGGTGCCATCTAATACTGATCCCCCTCCCACCGCTAGCAGGAAGTCGATTTTCTCTGCCCGGCAAAGCGCAACAGCTTTCATCAGGGTTTCATAGGTTGGATTCGGCTCAATACCGCCAAACTCCAGGAAATCAAAGCCTTTCAGTGCCTGATGGACTTGATCCAGCACACCATTTTGTTTGATGCTGCCGCCGCCATAGGTAATCAAGATGCGGGCATCAGCAGGAATTTCTTTACTCAATTGTGCTATCTGGCCAGTACCGAACAGCACTTTAGTGGGGGTATGGAGGGTAAAGTTTTGCATTATTTGTCTTCCAGCTTATGGGTGATGAACAATTATGGTAATCAAAACGCGACGTATTAGCCGGTGATGCAATGATTGTTTATTGCCGTACCATTGGCAGCCATTGTCGGCAACTTGGCGCGATACCTCAATGCACATTTCTGCCTTGCTCTTGCCTATTTCTCCAAAGCACTGTAGAAAATGCGGTAAATATTGCACAATTTATATCTGATCGTTTTAGTTGCTAGATTGTCTCAGATAACGCCAGTAAGTGAGAGTATATGGTTGAGGTTAATGATATTCAGGCACAGATGGCCGAAAAAATTACGCGTTTGGCGAAGGGGAATGGCTTAACGCCCTCTGCTGTGCCACGGGTGAAAATTTTGTACTCCACAGTGCACCAGCCGCGCACTCCGGTAATGTACACCCCCAGTGTAGTCATCATATTCCAGGGGCACAAAGTGGGTTATCTGGGCAGTAAAGTGTTTCAGTATGATCCGAAAAATTACCTTATTCTGACGGTTCCACTGCCGTTTGAATGTGAAACTTTTGCCAGCCCTGAAATACCTCTGGCCGGAATATCGATTCATATAGACAGCCAGATGCTACAGGATTTGCTGATAGATATCGGTGATGATGAGCTGGATAAACCGTTCGGTAATACCTCTGGCGTCAATTCATCGGCGCTGACCGAAGAAATGCTGTGTGCCACCGAGCGCTTATTGGATGTGATGTCCAATCCCCGTGATGCCAGAGTACTCGGCCCACAAATTGTGCGGGAAATTCTCTACTATGTGCTGTGTAGTCAGTGCGGAGGAGCCTTGCAGGCGCTGGTTAACCGCCATGGGCACTTTAATCAAATTACCAAAACCTTGCGGCGTATTGAAAATCAATTTGCAGATAATCTTAATGTTGAGCAATTAGCGGCAGATGTGAACATGAGTGTTTCGGCGTTTCATCATAACTTCAAAGCCGTCACTAACACCTCGCCACTGCAATATCTCAAATCTTACCGGTTGCATCGCGCACGAATGATGATGTTGCACGATGGGCTAAAAGCCAGTACCGCAGCCAACAAAGTAGGGTATGAGAGTGCTTCACAGTTCAGTCGTGAGTTTAAACGCTATTTTGGTCTCACACCCAGTGAAGAGGTCGCTAAACTGCGGACTAACTGATTTTACGGCCCAGCGAATAATGGCAATAAAAAACGGCGCGGTGAGCGCCGTTTAACTGCTTAAGTCACGAGGCAAACACAGGGTTACTCAGTGACACTTTTACGTTTACACCACACCAACACCAGGGTGCCGACCAAACCAATCAGCAACAACACTATTGGTAAAATCATCAGTGCTGTCATTACCTGGTTTTCATAGTGCTTAACGAATGGGATATGACTTAGCGCGAAACCTAACCCAACGACACTCCCCACCCATAGCAGCCCGCTTAACCAATTAAAGAACTGAAAACGTGCACTGTTCAGGCCAGAAATACCCGCCAGCGTTGGCAGTAAAGTCCGTACAAAAGCGAGAAAACGGCCAATTATCAGAGCCGCCAAACCATGGCGTACAAACAGAGTATGGGCGCGTTGCCGATAATGAACCGGTAGCTGTAACAGCCACCTTTTAACTATTTTAGTATCGCCTAACCACAGCCCTTGCAGGTAACTGAGCCAACAACCCAAACTGGCCGCAGTGGTTAAAATTATCATGGTCGGTAAGAACCCCATGACTCCCTTGGCAATTAATGCACCCGCCAATAGCAACAAACTATCACCGGGGAGGAAAGAAGCCGGTAGCAAACCGTTTTCTAAAAATAGGGTGGTAAAGAGAATGCCGTAAATGACCCAAATCACATTCGGATCGGCAAGTTTACTAAAATCCTGCTGCCATAAGGCATGAAGGATTTCGCGT
This sequence comes from Yersinia sp. 2542 StPb PI, assembly GCF_048593855.1. Lineage (NCBI taxonomy): Bacteria > Pseudomonadati > Pseudomonadota > Gammaproteobacteria > Enterobacterales > Yersiniaceae > Yersinia > Yersinia sp. 2542 StPb PI. Next base: position 1,719 of record NZ_JAZGQA010000003.1, on the reverse strand, counting down.
AATACATCCATTTCTGTTCCTGTTTGCCTAGCGTGTGAGGATATTGTTGTAAGGACTGGTCTAGTGTATCCGTAATGGCGCGGATCCACATTGATCTTATCCTCAATAATCGAATTTTTGAGGGATATATACGTGTCGTTGAGACTATTTGTGTAAGAGAGGATTAATGCGCGGATATTGTTACCGCGCATTAACAAATCAATCGTTCAGAAACCCTTACTGCACTGTTTTGATGCGCTCAAATCCTGCGGCCAAATCGTCCTGCAAATCTTGCACATTCTCCAGACCAATATGTAGACGGAACAGTGTGCCTTTTATCCCGTCCCCTTCATACTGACGAATGGCACGGATATTCTCCGGTTGATAACCCAGAATCAAGGATTCAAAACCGCCCCATGAAAAGGCCATACTGAAGTGGGTGAAATGGTCGAGATAAGCCTCTAACTGTTGCTGACTTAACTCTTCTTTTAATTCAAAAGAGAACAAGCCATTACAGCCATTGAAGTCTCGTTTATAGAATTCATGGCCTTTGCAGCTTGGCAGGGCAGGGTGATAGACAGTGGCAACTTCCGGGCGCTGAGCCAGCCAGTTAGCAATTTCAATACTGCTTTTCTCGTGCTGTTTTAAACGCACACCCAGTGTGCGCAATCCACGGCTAGCAAGATAAGCTGTGTCAGCATCAACCATTTGCCCCATCAGATAAGAGTCTTCACGCAGTTGCTCCCAACAACGCGCGTTGGCAACGGCAATCCCCAGCATCGCATCAGAATGACCAATGATGTATTTAGTTCCTGATTGGATAGAGATATCAATACCAAAATCCAGTGCTTTAAACAGCACACCCGCAGCCCAGGTGTTGTCCATCATAATAATGATGTCTGGTGCAACGGCCCGGATAGCTTGCACCATTGCCGGAATATCTTGTACTTCCATGGTGATGGAACCGGGTGACTCAAGGAATACCACTTTGGTTTTTGGGGTAATTAATGAGTCGATCCCAGCGCCTATCATCGGATCAAAATAGGTCGTGGTGATATTCATGCGTGATAAAATTTTATCGCAAAAACTTTGGGCCGGCTCATAAGCAGAACCGGTCATTAGCACATGGTCACCCGTTGCGACAAATGACAAAATTGCGTTGCTGATAGCCGCGGCACCGCAAGGATAAAGGACGCAACCTGCGCCACCTTCCAGCTCTGTCATCGCCTCTTGCAGCGAGAAGTGAGTCAGGGTGCCTCGGCGGCCATAGAATAATTCGCCTTTTCCCCGATTGATAGTGGCATGCTTCTTCGCTTTTACCGAGTCGAAAACCAGCGATGAAGCCCGCTGGATCACCGTATTCACTGAGCCTTGAGTAAATCGTTTACTTCTGCCCGCACTGACTAAGGCTGTTTCCAGTTTTTCTGTCGTTTCTTTGTTTGCAGACATGATCGTGTCGTCACCTTTACATAGGATATGCTGTAGTTCCAGAGCCAGCATTCATTTTAGAGATATATTCCTTACGTTAGCATGATGATTGTTATGTGGGGGCAGCTTTCACCATGAAAAAAACTAAAGAGAGTGACGCGCTGTTTTCTGACAGTTTGTAATGGAGAAATTCTGTGTAAGTGGCAAAACAAGGGATTTATTAAGGAGTCTTGGTGAGAGTTCTTTAGTTCAATCAATCACTTCTTATCTTTATATCTAATGTTATCGGCATGGAATAATTAAGGTCGCTAT